>DATGCI010000199.1:0-7125 GCA_035312185.1 bacterium | reverse complement strand
AAAACTTCTTTGAAGATGGGCAGGGCTTTTTCCAATTTGCCTTCACCAGCCAGTGTGATAGCAGTCCAGTAGGGCAGCTCCGGATTTTCCGGGTAATACTCTTCGGCTTTTTTGTATTCTTCCAGAGCCTTTGAGATTTTATCCTGTTCCAGATATTTGTCACCTTGATTGGCGTGCTGGTAAGCGCGGTTAATGCGAATCAATCTTTTTAACTGTTTGAGCGGTTCGGGATGATCATCGACTCTGAGATCAACTATTTTATCCTGCCAGGGTTTGCCGGTAGGTTCGCCGCTTACTATTAACATTGCCGCTGATTGTTTTCCTCGAATGTCGCCACCTTCTGCTTGAGCGGCTTCCAGGGCAGCCATCATTCTGTTGGCCAGATCTCCAGATGTATTTTCGTAGGCTTTAGCCATAGCCGGCCAGACAGTTTTATTTTCCATCATATTAGCCTGGACTGAATAATTATCACCGGTGTAGTGTCCTGCCATTTGAACGCAGCGCCTTCCGGTATGAGTGGCAATGTTTCCTTTAGTGTCGATCATAGCGACCTGGCGAACTTCCCGTCCTTCATCTTTTTGTAACAGGACATCAAGCGCTTCATTGGCTGTTTTTCCTTTTTCCATCATTTTCAAACCTTCTGGGCCATATTCTACTTTTACAAAGGATTGAGTGGCTACAGCACCTACACCCGCTTTAGCCCAGGGCACAAGCTGGCCAACTGCAAACCAGTGACTCTGAACTGCAACACCAAGCTGACCGGTTGCAGGATCGTAAGCCACTATTGAATAAGTGTTTACCGGTCGTTTCTCAAACTGGTCTGCAAATACCAAACTGATTAGCATCAAAACAAAGAGTAATTTTTTTAAACTCTTCATAAATCCCTCCTGATTTATTAACATATTTGTTGATATGTTGTGAACAAAGTATCTGCTAATGCTTTAGATAGAAAAGCTTAAGGTTTGTATTTTGTAGATCGTTGATCAAATCAATAACGAATTACACTTAAAAATATAAATCCATTACAACATAATCATCCAGTCATCCAAATCTGCATTCACCTGACTCGCGTAGCAAAGGGCGCTAGCGCCATGGAAGCCAGTTTTATATGCTGTTTGGCAAAAGGCAGTCCCACAATAGTTATCCCTGTTAACACAGCAAAAATCAGATGGGTGATCGCTACCCAAATACCACCAAACAGTATCCATAAAATATTCATCAAAATCGCAATAAAACCAGAAGACCGCCTTGTGCGCTCTACTTTTTTACCGAAAGGAAACAGTCCTAAAACTGACAATTTAATACATTGCCAGCCAAAGGGAATTCCAACGATGGTCAAGCATAGAATTAAACCGCCAATCAGATATTCCAGAAAAATCAAAATGCCGCCACCTAAAACTATCCAGAGTAAATTACCGAGTAAACTCATTGATCCTCCTGCTAATAATTACGGCCCTTACCAGAATCCTTAATCTCAATTAGATCACCTGGATAAGGCTCCAAGAAAACCTGATCTTTCAGATACTGGTTATCAAAACGAATTGCATAGGATTTCAGCATATGAATTAATGTGCTAAGTGGAATACGCTCATCTCTATATTCTTCTACAGAATTGAGGAAGAACTGTTTTTCATCGCTGGAAAGTTTATCTGAAACACCACCAAAAATATGGTGTAATGTGTTAATTATTGAGGTATATTTAGCCGGTTCGGTCATTATTTCCTGCATCTTCATCCCATAATCATCAAATACCTTTTCAACAGATTTATGTTCATGATTGGCTACAATTTTGCCACAGGCTCGCATTGCTTGTTCATTATAAGCCAGGAAAAGATATTTATGATTACTGTGAAATTTGACAAGGTCTTTCATTTTCTTTTTTTGGCTAATGGCTCGAAAGCGGGCGTTAGTAAACAGTTTAGTGAGAAAATGTTCACGCAATCGAAAATTTCTCAAACGGCCTTCATCTTCGATGGCAGCACCAGGAAACTTCTCTTCTAAACTTCCTCCAAAAAGCCCTTTACCTCGATTGGCTCCTGTTGGTTGATCTAAATGGTGGTATACTTTCACATCATTTATTCCGCAGGACGGGGATCGATTTTTCATAATAAATCCATCAACTTCATCTACACTATTTAGGAATTTTTCTGTAAAATTTTTCATCTTATCGGTAACATCTTTTTCAGTTGTCGGCTGTACCATTCTAATATCATCATCTTTTTTTCCAATTCTAACCGGATCGCGAGGTGTTCCCAGTCCAATTTCTTCCTCAGGACAAACCGTAGTATAATCAACAAACTCTTCCAGTTTTTTTACAAAATCATCGGGAATTGTCTGTCCATTATAACGACACTTTTTAAATCCCAGACACTGACTAACAACTACTTTTGGTTGGGGATGGTCTATCATATTTTACCTCATTTTTATTGCTTTTTGCCTTACTCTCCAAATATCAAGACTTTTCGACCAATTATCCATTCATTTTTTTTATCCAATCATTCTATCAATTCCATTTTTCAATATAATTATTTACATCAAACTTGCGCTTGCAACCATTATAATTCATATAGCGTAATTTACCAAATACTGCCCGTTCTTTCCAGGCCCGGTCATGGACGCCTCCCATTGACCAGGCCACGCCAACATAGCCATTAGGATCGCGGCCATCAAGTTCGTATTTATCATTTAAATATAAAGCAATCTGAAAAGCAGTCTCAATATCAGGTGTCCATTCCAGAATTTTCTTGGCCCAATACATACGCATATAACCATGCATTTTTCCGCGTTTTAACATTTCATTCTGAGCAGCATTCCAGAGTGGATCGTGGCTTTTTGCATTTTCAAATTGTTCCCGGCTATAAATATACTCTCGTTGATCATTTTTATGCTCTGCAATTGTTTTTTGAGCCCAATCAGGGAATCCATCAAAGGAATCATAATTTTCATTATAATAGCAATAATTATCAGAAAGTTCCCGCCGAATAATTAACTGCTCGATATATTCTTCACGGGCTTCCTTTGAGGTTTCTGATTTGTTAATTTCCAGAGCAATTCGCTGAGCAGAAATTTGTCCAAAATGTAAATACGGTGACATATTGGAGAGAACATCACGATTAGGATTATTGCTGTATTCGGGATAATTTTCTAATTTATTAGTAATAAATTTTTTCAGTGTAGCTTGCGCTTCTGTGGCACCGGGCTGAATCCAATCTACTGGTTTTACGCTTCGATTAACCTGAAGAGATTGATCTAATTTCTTCCAGTCTATTTTGGGGCTTACGATATTTTGCCGCTTTTTAATATCAGGAAATTCTGTCAGAAAATCGGGTATCAGTTTATTTATTTTTGGTCGGATAGTGTAAGCAGCATATTCTTGCTTTTGAGATGCTTCCCAACAGGGCACAATATTGTGTGCGTCAACCTGAAAAAAGGCAATTTCAATTTTATCTTTGACCTCACCAATCCAGCTTCTTTTTATTTTAAGAGGATCAAAATCAGTTACCAGGGCGCCGGCTTTTTTTTGTTTCAGAAAACCCGGAATGTTATCAGATGGTGAACCTGTAAGAATATAAAAAGGAATATTTTTGTTTTTTAATTTTTCATGAACTTGTTTTAATCCTTCCAGCATGAAAGAATATTGCCGCCAGGTTGCTTCAGAAAATTTATTTACCAGATTGAAAACAACAATTAAAGGTCGATCCAAAGCCAGATGTTGAGCATATATCAAAGCCCAATTATCTTCAACCCGCTGGTCACGACTCATCCAGTACACAACTGGGCCTGATGAGATTTGCTTTTGATTTAACCTTTGAACACGGTTTTTATTAATTCTCAAGAATACTGCCCATTTTTTACATTATCATATTTAACTTCAAACCAGGGTGGTTTTCCTCTCTTTTTCCAGGTGGCAAACCGGGATTTGTCATAATTATAAAAATTGCGATAGGCTTGAACAGGGTCACCCGGAACTTTGTACTCATCGGGCATGGCCTGAGCAAACTCTGTCAAACCTTTATCCTGGTAATTATACTTCTGGATTTCCATCACGACTGAAATTGATTTGTGATCCTTTTGTTTTTCATAACGAAATTTATATTCATCATTCAAAGCTTTAGTCAAATTACCCAACCATTCAAAATTACTATAACTCTCCCCTACCCATTTCACGCATGGATGTTTTGTATGGGTTGAACGATAAGGGGTTTTAAACCCTTTTAAATTCAGAGCAGTACACATGATCTGGGTACTTTCCAGAATCATTTTGACAACATGTTGATCACAATGATATTGGGCGCATTTTTTTATATCATTATCAAGAACAAAAATATTCATAAAGCTGTACTTTCAGTAAAATAATTGGCATTAATTTATATTCATATCCAAAGATTAAGCAGGATCGAGCCCATTCCAAAGATATTATTTCAAATTTGCAATAATTTTTGATCATTTATTTATCCTACAAAAATCTAAAATTTCTCTCCCTAGGAAACCAGGATTTTGCTGAATTAATAACCAAAAATTATAAATATGTTGATAAAACTAAATGGCTATATGAACTCCTAAAAGTTCCTAATGGAAAATTGAGGAACAACCTGTTATCAGATTAGATATGCACAGAGTGAATTCCCCGGAAAGTTTAGAAGTATTAAAAAGGCCTTACTAGATTAATTAAAAAAATGCCAAAGCTAATGATATCGCTACTGACAGCACCACTCCTTGTTCTACATACTCGGATCTGATTGGGAAATTAAACGCTACAAAAAACACCCGCCCTTCTAATTGATGAACACAACAAATTAATTCTAAACAATCTTCACCAATCCCATTATGTTGATCAAATTCGTGAGGTTTTTCGAGAATTCTTCGGAGTAATCAAATTCCATGAAAGTTGAACTAGTTTTGTCTTTATGAGAGGCATAGCCAAATTTTCGATATTAACCGTTTATTTACTGGAAAATTTCACTGCTGTTTGTTTTCATTAAAGAATTACAATGATTGCTAGATAAAAACAATTTTAATTTGTTGCAAAAAAGTTTTGAAATCCTTATAATAGGTATTATAAAATGTAGAATATGAAATTAAATTAGGAGAAAAAATGGGTGAAATGACAAAAGAATTCCTGCACGAAGCTTTTGCAGGTGAATCTATGGCGCATATGAAATATCTTATCTATGCTGAAGTTGCTGAAAAGAAAGGATTTGAAAATTTAGCGAGAATGTTTGAAGCTATTGCTTATGCTGAATTTGTCCATGCTAAAAACCATGCTAAAAATCTAGGTCTGGTAAAAGAAGTTGCTGACAACATTGATAAGTGCATTGAAGGCGAAAATTTTGAAGTCGATGAAATGTATCCTGTTTATAAGGCCACTGCTGAAATGCAGAATGAGAAAAAAGCAAAAACTGGTTTTCATTATGCTCTTGAAGCTGAGAAAATTCACGAAAAAATGTATAAAAAAGCCAAAGAACATGCTGAAAAAGAAGAAGACATGGATATTGGCGAAATCTACATTTGCCCTGTTTGTGGATACACTCATTATAAAGGAGAATTACCTGATAATTGTCCTGTTTGTGGAGTAAAAAGTGAGCGCTTTAAAAAATTCTAATTAAAAAATTACAAAAAAGGCCTGTCTCTTTAAATTTGGGACAGGCTTTTTTATTGAACCCTAAAATTGGAGGTTCATTATGAAAGAAACTTCTATTGTAATTGGTGGTGAAGCCGGTCAGGGAATAAAAACGATTGAATACGTTTTGACCCGTATTTTTAAATTTTCCGGTTTGAATGTTTTTTCAACAAAAGAATATGAATCCCGCATTAGAGGCGGGGTCAATTCTACAGAAATAGCAGTTTCGTCAAACTCTGTAAACACTTTTATCAATCGAATTGACCTGCTTCTAGTTTTGAATGATGGAGTTGTAGAACATTTGCATAATAGAATTGATAAAGATACAGTTGTCCTTGGAGAAAAGGAAAATATCTCAGATCAAGAAAAAGAGAGTCTTTCCAATTTCTTTGAGATCCCAATTCAAAAACTAGCTAAAGAAGCCGGTCGAAAAATATATTCCAACAGTGTAGTTGTTGGGATCATTTGTGGTTTATTTGGTCTCAAAGAGGAAGTTGTTGAGAATGTACTCGCCAAATATTTTTCCAAAAAAGGGCAGGATATAGTTGAAAACAATCTTGATGCGGTTCAGATTGGAAAAGTTGCTGGGATCAAATTAAAGGACGAAAATCAAATCGATTTTTCCACTCAAACTGATTCAGCTATTGAAGATGATATTTTAATTAATGGAACAGAAGCCGTGGCTCTTGGTGCTATGAACGGCGGGTGTAATTTTGTGTCTTTCTATCCAATGTCGCCGGCCACAGGAGTAGCAACATTTTTTGCTCAGCATTCCAACGAGATGGAAATTGCAATAGAACAGGTGGAAGATGAAATCGGTGCAGTTAATATGGCTCAAGGTGCCTGGTATGCAGGAGCCCGCGCTCTGGTAACAACCTCAGGTGGTGGTTTTGCTTTGATGAATGAAGGCCTTAGTTTGGCTGGGGTCACAGAGACGCCAATTGTCTTTCATATCGGTCAGAGACCTGGACCGGGAACAGGATTACCGACCAGGATGGGTCAGGAGGATTTGCTTTTTACCCTTTTTGGTGGACATGGTGAATTTCCCCGTATTATCCTGGCGCCTGGTGATTTAAAAGATGGCTATCTGCTTGGGAAGAAAGCATTTGAACTTGCTGATAAATTTCAGGTGCCCGTCTTTATTCTAACTGATCAGTATTATCTGGATAGTAATTACAATATTGATAAACTCCCTTTCACAGACAACCAGCCGGAAAAATTCATTGTTGAAACTAAAGAAGATTATAAAAGATATGAATTAACTGAAGATGGTATTTCTCCCCGAGGTATTCCAGGTTATGGAAAGGGAATAGTTGCAGTTGACAGTGATGAACATGACCAGGAAGGTCGTATAACAGAAAATTTTGATACTCGCCTAAAGATGGTTGACAAACGCCTCAAAAAGGCTGATAAGATTCTTGAGGACTATGTTGATGCCGAATTCATAGGTTCCAAAGATTATGATATCTTGCTAATCAGCTGGGGTTCCAGTAAAAACGCTGTTG
>DATGCI010000198.1:0-3145 GCA_035312185.1 bacterium | reverse complement strand
TTTTCCTCGCATAAATCCAGTCGATTCATCAAAATTATTCCGGTAATTTGCAGCTCTCTCATAAAACTCCTGAGCCACAGAAGTTTTATTTTTTTTCTCTGCTAATCGAGCAACACACCAGTCATCAAAAGCATATTCCACAGTTTTTGAAACTGAGCCATGGGCTTTGTTGCTGGGAACATAATCATATTCTCTGTAAACTGGCAAAGAACCCAGATCGCTCATAGCAGTTTGATAACAAGCTTCCCAGGCCAGGTCAGTGTCATAATCACGAATTCCTTTTAAAAAAGCATCAATAATCACAGGGACAGCATGATAGCCGATCATGCAGTTGGTTTCATTGCCGTAAAAGGCCCATTGAGGAAGTTTGCCATGCTGTTTGTAAAATTGCAACATCGATTTGACCATGTCATTTACTCTTCCAGGCTGCAAAATTGTATATAAAGGATGAGCAGCACGAAAAGTATCCCAGAGTGAAAATGTGGAATAATTGTTGAAATCCTGGGCCTTGTGAATTTTGTAATCAGGTCCAAAATAACGACCATCTACATCACTAAAAATTGTTGGCGCCAGCATACTCTGATAAAGGGCAGTATAAAATTGGATTTTATTGTCTCGGTCATCGATTTTTACATCAATTTTGGAAAGCGCAGAACGCCATTTTTGAGTGGCTTCTTTGCGAACCTTTCGAAAATTCCAGTGGGGAACTTCAGCCTGTAGGTTCCTTTTGGCTCCTTCAATACTGACAGGTGAGATTCCAACTTTGACCAGAATTTTCTCCTCTTCTCGAGTATCAAAATAATATTTTCCAATATACCCCTGCCCGATTTCTTTATCATCTTCATTTTTAATAATTGTAGTATCAATTTCATGATCATAAAAAGGCTGTGAAAATTCGGCTACAAAAAAGACTTTTTGATTCTTCGCCCAGCCTTTAGAAAAACGGTAGCCCTGAACTCGTTTTTCACCAATTATCTCAAGCTGGGTGTCGGTTGTATTATCCCAGTTCATGCTTCGTGCTAAATTCAAAAAAATCAGCGCCTGTTTTGTTTCCGGAAAGGTATAGCGATGAAAACCAACTCGCTTGCTTGCTGTCATTTCAGCCCTAATATTATAATCTTCGAGATAAACAGTATAATAGCCCGGTTCAGCCCACTCCTTATCATGAGAAAAGCTGGAATAGACACCTAATTCATCTTTATCAATCTGGTTGCCATACTTTAAAGGGGGAACTGCTGGCATAAAAGCAATATCATAAAGGTCGCCAATACCCGTCCCACTGAAATGGGTGTGACTAAAACTTCCAATGATAGTATCAGGATAAAAATAGCCTGAAATTCTATCCCAGCCAGAATAGCCATTATCTGGACTTAGCTGCACCATGCCATGGGGAACACTGGCACCGGGATAGGTATGTCCTTTGCCCCCTGTGCCAATGAATGGGTTTACATAGTCGGTGTATTCTTTTTTTGAGCATTGACCTACAAAAAGAACAAGTATTATTAATGGAAATATAATTTTTTTCATGACTAAAGCCTCTTAATCTGTAAAAATTAGATAGAATCAAATTAAACATTTTCTGGTACCCTCTAAAATAGGCATAACACTCTAATTAATTCAAGTGAAAAATTAACTACCTTTCATGTTTTTTAAAACAGGTTTAAAAGATGTTTTAAAGGTGTTTTAAATTGTTTTTTAACTGCTTTGGTTTTTGATTAATTTTTGGGCATCGGATTTATCAGTGGTTCATAGCCATATTCACTTTAGTAAATTACAAAATACAATTTTTTTTCATCCTAATTAAATTAATTTTTGGAATAAATATCATTAGGTGATTAAAAGTAAAAAAAAGACATGTACATTGACACGGTAAATGGACTCCAAAAAGAATATTTTAAAAAACTTAGTCTCCTTTAATTTTTACTTTTACTTTCTTGGCAAATCTTTGTAAAATTACTCCTGCTCAGTTAATTCAAGCAGACAACAAATTAAATTATATGGGAGTATCAATGGGCAAAAAGGATAAAAAGGTCGGTTATATTGTATCCCATACCCACTGGGACCGAGAATGGCGCTATACTATATGGAAGACGCGAATTTGGTTAGTCGATTTTATGGATGAGTTGATTGATGTTTTAAAAACTGGAAAATACAAAGCCTTTCTTATGGATGGCCAGGTCGTTCCTTTAATTGATTATCTAGAAATACGACCGGAAAAGGAGAATATACTCAAAGAATTAGTAAAAAATGATCAGCTCCAGATTGGTCCCTGGTACTGTCTTCCTGATGAATATCCAGTTGACGGTGAAGCCCTGGTCAGAAATTTATTGAAAGGTCACAGAATTGCGAAAAATTTTGGCAGGGTTTGCAATATAGGATACACATCCTTTGGCTGGGGACAGACAGCCCAGTTGCCCCAAATTTATAAAGGTTTTGGCATTGACACCGCTTTTATTGGCAAGCGAGTTAATAAAAAAAGAGCGCCGGACAGCGAATTCATCTGGCAGGCTCCGGATGGAAGCCAGCTTTTAACCTCCCGGTTTGGTGACAAAGGCCGGCAAAATTTCTATTTTTGTGTTCATTTACTGGCTCTTTATGGTCTTGATCATGAGACCTGGGACTGGAAATACAAACCAGGCCAGCATGGTCAACTTTTTCATAGAACTGAAAAAGAGCATATGGAACAGGACCATTTTCGTATTGATGCACCTCAAAAATTACATCTCGATAAAATTACTTCAAAAATTTCCAATCAAACCTGGGAAACTACCAGTGATTCGGTAATAAAAAACCATAGACTGATGATGAATGGTTGTGATTACGCAGCTTCTCAACCCCAACTTCCAAAAATAATTGATAAATTACAGGAAGTGGATCAAGATGCTAACCGGATTTGGAAACAGGCCTCTCTTCCAGAATTTGTTGAAATTATGAAAGATAAAATTGATAGGAACAAATTGAAAAAAGTTTATGGCGAACTTCGGGATGGGCCTTCTTCACTTAATACTGGTAATGCTCTGGCTACTCGGCTCTACATTAAGCAACTCAATAAAAAAGCTCAGAATCTATTAATTAAAACTGCTGAGCCCTTTGCCGCAATAGCCTCTTTAAATGGCGCCGAACACCCGGAAATTCTCCTGGAAAA
>DATGCI010000197.1:0-7379 GCA_035312185.1 bacterium | reverse complement strand
AATACTGGTTATTACCATTACTATCAGGTATAGTTTCTTTTTACCCAATTTTTCTGATAGAAAATCTGTACAGGCTACTCCACCAATTGTAGCAATTGTACCAGTAACCATAAATAATGAGGCTAGCGCAGTATTCTGCACAAAATATTTGAAGTAATACATTATAGTTCCTATTCGAATTGTCGTATATCCCAAAGTTAGCATCCCCATTATGAGAACAGTTATCCAGGGAATATTGTGAGAAAGATCTTTCAGATCTTTTTTCAAAGACGTTGATTGATCCTCTTCTGCCTTTACCCGCTCCTCTGTGGAAGAGAAAGTGAAAAATAGGAGGATAGTTGCCAATACTCCATAAATGATCAGGGTAAATCTAAAACCTTTGGCAACATCTACCTTCTTGATAGAATAGGATAATTTATCGCCATCCAGATCATGAAAAGCATTAGAAATATCAACTTTATGGTTCTTAAAACCTTCGTTAAGTTCAACGCTTGCTAAACTGGCCAATACTGCTGGCGGGTCATTTTGATCAGATTTAATCTGAACTTGAAATGTATCTTTGACAATACCACCACGATGATCATCAGCCATTACTACAATATCTGCGATTCCAGTTTCTCTAACACTTAATTTTAATTGATCTTCAACAACTTCTGCTGATACAATGCCACTATTTTTGGAAAGTGCGCCATACCTCAGTTCATCGCCATCGGGATCGGAAAAGTAGTGAGTAATTGGCAGGCTTTGCTCCTCTTCTGTCAAATTAAAAGTTGTATCGGGAATATTGGATACCACTTGAGGAACGTGATTGTCCTTTTCAATTACATTGACATTAAATTTGTGATTTTTTTGCCCATGATGTTCATTAAAGGCTGTTAATGTTAACTGCGCAGTTCCGACAGACTTTTCTTTCAAACTGATTGTTCCCGATTCAAGTTCGGTTTCAATCACATCACTATTATTATTTTTAATATCGTAAGTAAGGCTACCGCCATTTGGGTTGGTGAATACATTAGAAATATCGATTTTATTTGTTCCAAATCCTTTTTTTAGCATCACATCCTGGAGTGGATTCTCCACAACAGGGGAGAGTTCGCCATTTCTTTTTATTTCAATCAGAAATTCTTGCTCTGTCTGATGCTCGCCATCATCAGCGGTAACAATAATTTTAGAAGTACGAGTATCAATTTCTTCAAAGCTGATAATATTGTTGTTTAGTTGATAGCCTTTGGACTCATAACCCAGGGAATGGACAAGAGGCAATGTGGAAGCCTGAATAATTAATCCACCGGCAAAAGCCAGGACAAAGCGATAAGTGGAAGCACTTGTGCGCTCTCTTGATAGAGGAGAAAGAACACCCAGTAAAGCCGAATAGGGAATATTAACGGCTGTATAAGTAATCATCATCAGCATATAAGTAACATAAGCATAGACAATTTTTCCCGTCATACTAAATTCTGGCGTTGAAAACATGAGTACACCAACTATTGCAAGCGGTATTGACATCCAGATTAAATATGGACGGAATTTTCCCCATTTTGTCTCAGTCCGATCGGCAATTATGCCCATGAGTGGATCATTGACAGCATCCCAAAATCTGGAGACTACCAGCAAAGTTCCGGCAACTGCAGCAGGAATTCCAAACACATCAGTATAGAAAAAGAGTAAAAAATTAATAAACATTTGAAAGTATAAGTTGCACGCTGTATCTCCCAATCCATAACCGAATTTTTCTTTAAATGATAGTTTTCCTGAATTACTCATTCTGGCGAACTCCTCTTTATTTTAATTATTGAATAACAAGAGTTTGGAGAGTGCTTCCTGAAATAGATATCTCCACCGAGTTATTTTTAAGTTTTAGATTAAAATTTCTGCTATTTTCACTTTGGTTTAATACTTCAACTATTATGCTCTTATCTGGATTTTTTACTGCCGTAACCATCAAGTCATCAATATCGTTTTGTACTCCCAGACGAATTGCACCGGGCCGAATATATTTGCTGAAATGAGCCATTATATAATAGAGAGGTGTATAATAAACCTGATTTTCTTCTGGTTTGGCAATTACGGGAGCAATACACCAATTTTGAGCATGGTTTGGACCACCCTTACTATTCAGAACCATATTCCAATCGATCCAACCAACCAGGTGGCTATTCAATCCGCCAATAATATCACGAGCATAACGATAAGTCGGTACATATTTGGGATGCATATGCTTATTTTCTTCGCTGGCCCAATTATAACCCCAATCTGTGGCCTCTTTGCTCCAGTACCATTTATCATCTTTCCAGACTGGAACTTCTGCATCAACACAGCCTTCAGTGTGGAGTAATTTTTTATCAGGAAATTGTTCATGAACTTTGTTTAAAGTTTCTGGATACCAATCAAAGGTACTGCTATACCAATGAACGGCAGTGCCCCAAATGTATTGAGCAGCTTCCTGATCACTGAGTATTTCTGTTGCCCATTCCTCCAGTTCGTCCCGATTTTGATCATAAACAAGAATTTTTGCATCAATATTATTTTTTTCAAAATGGGGCCCTAGATTGTTTTTTACAAAATCAGCCATCTGCTGGGGAGTGTAAATCATGCTTTCCCAGTTATCACCATTTCCCAATGGCTCATTTTCTACAGTTACCCCCCAAATTGGAATGTTGTGCTGTTTATAGGCATCTATATATTTGCAAAAATAACGGGCCCAGGTATCATAATATTCCGGCAATAATGATCCACCTATCCAATCATTATTATCTTTCATCCAGGGAGGAGCCGTCCATGGTGAAGCAATTATTTTGAAATCAGCACCTTCAATATTTTGGGCATCCTTAATAAATGGAATGACATCGTCTTCATCTTCTTTAACACTAAAGTTGCTCAGATCTTTGCCATCTTCTTCACTGGTATAAGCATAGTAGGAAAGTGAAAAATCGCAACTGTTAATGTGAGTCCTGGTCAGGCTATAGCCCGCCTTATTTGGACTGAAATAGGCTTCAATGACTTCCCTTCGTTTTTTTGGGGATAATTGGTTTAAAACATGAGCAGAAGATTCTGTAAATGCTCCGCCAAATCCGACGATTTTTTGGTAGGTTTGCTTAGGCTGAATTTCAATCACAGGTAATTCTGATTTTGAATTAGATTGAAATGCTTTGACATCTTTTGTGGATAATTTATCACCACTTTTCGAAGTCTGAATGATTTTAACTTCTGAATATTGCTGGGAGCACTTACCAAGCATTAATGTTCCAATAGCCAGAAAAATAAATCCACTCTGAACCATTAAGTTTTTTAACATTTTATCCCCTTAGAGTCAAATTTTAAGGTCTCTTTTTAAATCATACCAGATAAAATTTTCTGGCACAGCCTTAGAAAAAGCCATCATAAAAGCAGCATAAGTTGTGCCAAAAAGGAGGAAAAGTGCCTTTAGTAATATTTATTATTCTAACCTACGTACAGACATTATTTTATTTATTTCAGTTATATAGATCTTATGTTATTCTCTTATTAAAATAATAAGAGAAAGTTATCAATTTGATAATATAATATTGATTTAGATTATCATTTGAATAAAATCATTCTGATATTTGTTATAATTGTAGGCCCTGGCAAATTAATAAAATTTTTGAGCCACTCTATTGGTTCGAGATTTAGTGATAATCCAGTTTTTATTTCTCGATTTCGGTATCAAAATTGCAATTATACTTGCGTGATTTTTTGATCATATTCTTTGGGAATTGTCTGATTAAATTCTTTAATATTTACCAAAAGTCTACTAGTTTGGGAAAAATTGATGATTATCTTAATACAGTTTGTAGATTTTATTAGGTGCTTTTTTATGGGGTTTAACATTGGTGAAAGGTAAATAGGAAAATAATTTTTTCAGCTCTTAACCAGAAATTGAAAGGGACTCTATGCATTGCAAATTTTTAAAATCTAAATCTATCTTTGTGATCTTATTTTTTGTAGTTGCATTTAATTCTGTTTTTTCTACAACTTTTGAATCCCATCTTGATTCGCTGGTTGCTGAAATGACACTTCAGGAAAAAATTGATCAACTCATTAATAATGGTTTTATGACAACACCCGAAAATGAACGGCTTGAGCTTCCTGGTTTTGTTATGGATGATGGCCCTCATGGTGTGCGTTTCGAAACGGCGACCTGTTTTCCCCTCACAATGTCAATGGCGGCTATGTGGGATAGAGACATCTGGAACCAGCTTGGTGAAGCAATGGGCGAGGAGTTTCAGGCCTTTGGCAAGCACGTCCAACTAGGACCCTGTATCGATTTGACCCGAGATCCTCGAAATGGCAGAAGTGGAGAGAGTGGAGGAGAAGATCCCTATTTGTGTGGGGAATTGGCAATTCAGGTTAATCTAGGTATTCAAACTACGCCCACTATTGCTACAACAAAACATTATAATTGCGTTAACAGACAGGATAACCGAAATTCCAGTAACGTGATTATTAATGAACGGCAATTAATGGGGCATTATGGTTATAATTTTCGCAAGGCAATCCAGGAAGGTGGGGGATTAGCAATTATGTCCTCTTATAATTTGATTAATGGTGACCATGCTTCCGAGAGCAATCTGTTACTGAATAGAATATTAAAATCTCGCTGGGGATTTCCTTTTATGGTAATGTCAGACTGGGGATCAATTCACAATTCCGAAAAAGCGATTAAAGCCGGCAATGATCTTTGTATGGGTAGTGATCATTTTAAAAATGATCTGGAAGATCTGGTCAATAATGGGAGTGTTAGCATTAAAACTATTGATAGTTCTGTGAAAAATGTTATCAGAACAAAAATGTTAGCAGGAATGCTGGATAAAGCCTATCCTCGGGCTGATCTATCTCTTGCCAATACTCCAGAACATCAGGAATTATGTCTTCAGGCGGATCGAAAAGGAATTGTGCTTTTGAAAAACAACGACGATATTTTACCATTATCCCAAAATAAAACAATCGCCCTAATTGGTCCCAGCGCCAATGAAGCGCAGATCAATATTTTTGGCAGCTCTAATGTTACACCTCCTTATTCAATATCGCCTCGTCAGGGAATAGAAAGCAAAATTGGTCAAGAGTTGGTTTCCTATACAAAAGGTTGTGATATTTTGAGTAATGATACTTCTGGTTTTGAAGAGGCACGAGCACTAGCCCGCCAAAATGATATTGTGATTTTTGTAGGTGGCCTTGATGAAACTGTGGAAGGCGAAGGCTATGGCGAAGGAGGCGATCGCAAAAATAATAGTATCCAACTTCCAGAAAAACAGCAAATGCTGATTAATGAATTAGCCGAAATCAATCAAAATCTGGTTGTGATTCTTGAAAGCGGTGGAATCTGTGCTGTTAATGATTGTATCCAGAATATCAAAGGTTTACTCTATTCATTTTATACGAGCCAGGAAGGAGGAAATGCCCTGGCTGATGTCCTATTTGGTGATTATAATCCGGGCGGCAAACTGCCGGTGACTATGCCGATTAATGATCAACTTATGCCTGAGCGCAATTCCGATTTTACGGATGATTATAACTGTGGGTATCGCTATTATGATGAAACAGGCCAGGATTTCCAATATGCTTTTGGTTATGGTTTGAGTTATACCTCCTTTGTTTATAGTAATCTAAAAATTAAACCGGACAATCCGATTGTTGGAGACACAATTGGAATAAGTTTTCAAATTGAAAACACAGGAAATAGAACTGGTGAAGAAGTAGCTCAATTATATGTTAGTAATCGGGAAAGTGTTCTCTGGCAACCTGAAAAGGAATTGCGGAATTTTACAAGAATTAGTCTTGAGCCTGGTGAAGTCAAAACTGTAGAGTTTACTCTTGATATTGAAGACCTGTATTATTTTGATGAAAGCAAGGGACAATATGATGTTGAATCAGGAATATATGCTATCAAAATTGGGGGCTCTTCGGATAATTTGCCTCTTTCGGAAACTATTTCTTTGAGTCAGGGGGCAGAAAAAAGTGATCTACGTCCTGTCAAAATATATACCTACCCTCGCTATCCTGAAAAAGGGGACAGTGTTTTTGTGCTGGCGACTATTAAAAATTATGGTACAGGAGAAACCTCAAATTCAATTAGGGTAAAATGGTCTCACAATAATGAAACTTTGGCTTATTCATCAGAATTGTCAAAGCCTATTCTACCTGGCGAAATGCGTTTAGTAAGTTGCAATACTCAATATGAAAACTCAGACTTTTGGATACCGCCGGATGAGGGTCAATACCCAATCAAAGTAATAGTTGATCCCGACAACAATGAGGATGAATATTACGAAAATAACAACACAATTAGCCAGCAAATAGAAGTGCAAGAGCCTCCCCCTGAAAACCTTGCTTTTAATTGCAGGGTCACAGCCACTTCAGTAGAATCTAATGCTCCTGAAAATGTTGATCCAGAAAATATTTGCGATGGCGATATGAATACAAGATGGTCGAGTGAATTTTCTGATCCTCAATATATTATTCTTGATTTGGGTGAGGATAAAAATTTCACCCGTATTAATATTTATTGGGAAGATGCTTATGCTTCGTCTTATTCTGTGCAAATTTCCAGTGATAGTAGCACCTGGCAAACTATTCATTCGGTGGAAAATGGAGAGGGAGGATTAGATCAGGTAGATGGGCAATTTTCCTCCCGATATGTAAAAATTGTGGGCACCAGCCGAGCCACCGAATGGGGCTATTCAATTTATGAGGTCGAGATCTTTAATTTGGCAGATACGACTGAAAAAATTAATTCCTCAATAAGCTTTCAACCTGATCAATTTGAACTGGAATGTATTTATCCCAATCCCTTTAATAGTTCAACCACAATCAAGTATTGTATAAATAAGCCCTCTTTCATAAGTTTACAGATCTACAATATTATTGGAGAGTATGTGAAAACACTTGCTGAAAAAAGATTTAAACCTGGCCATTATCAAACTGTTTGGGAGGGTAAAAGTGCCACAGGAAAACATGTCGCTAGTGGTATCTATCTAATTCATTTATCCGGTAATAATCATTCCAGTTTCGAAAAAGTTGCTTACATGAAATGAATATAAAAATTATTTTACTGGAATATTTTTTAATAAAAATATAGGAATAAAAGTGAAAAAAAGTATTATTTCTGCTATCAGCATTGCCCTGATCATATTTTTAGGTTGCAGTCAGGAAGAAATTGAGGAACCGGAATTTGAAGTATTGGCCAAAGTTGGTGATCGATTCATCACAGTTGATGAATTTATAAAAAGGGCAGAATACACCATTCGACCGCCTTATTGTAAGAATGATTATGGTATGAGTAAAAAGATCATCTTGAATTCTTTGATTGCTGAAAAATTGCTAGCAAAAGAGGTCAATCCTGATTCAGCTATTGAAAAAGG
>DATGCI010000196.1:0-35343 GCA_035312185.1 bacterium | reverse complement strand
TTTAATATTTTCAGTGTCCAGAATGAGTTTACTGAAAGGAATCCCAATATTGCCGCCTAGATAGGCATTGTAATGTGAGCCTTTAAAAAGATGCTCAACAAGTCGCACAGTTGTACTCTTTCCATTAGTTCCTGTTATAGCAATAATTTGAGCATCATCGGCAAACCAGCTGGCAAATTCTACTTCGCTGATTACTGGTTGGCCGGTTTTTTTAATGGTTTGATAAATATCAGTTTCCTTCGGGATTCCCGGACTAATGATGTAAAGATCAGCATTCTTAAATCGATCGGTATGCCCGCCTGTTTCGTAGTCAATTTTATAGCGCTCAAGCAACTCTATCTCATCATTGCTGAATTTTTTATCACTGCCTTCTGATAAAAATACCTGAGCATTTTTTTTGGCAGCCAGAGCAGCAGCATAGAGCCCACTTAAGCCGGCTCCAATTACACTGATTTTTTTATTTACTATTTTTTTAAGTTGCTTCATTCTCTTTAAAGTATTTTAAATGTACTTAGACTTAAAAGCGCCAATAGAATACCAATTATCCAAAATCTTATCACGATTTTACTCTCCGGCATACCCTGCATCTCATAATGATGATGAAGAGGTGCCATTTTGAAAACTCGCCGGCCGGTTCCATATTTTTTTCTTGTATAACGAAAATATCCTACCTGAATAAGAACAGAAACAGCTTCAGCAACAAAGATTCCTCCCAGAAAAAAGAGCAGGATTTCTTTTTTCATCAGTATTGCCAGTCCACCGATAGCTCCACCCATTCCCAGCGAGCCTGTATCACCCATAAAAACCTGAGCTGGTTTACTATTATACCAGAGAAAACCGAGCATAGCGAAGGCAAAAGCCAGACAGTAAACTGTCAACTCACCAGACCCTTTCAAATAGATAATATTTAAATATTGACTAAAATCCACACGTCCGGAAACATAGCTGATTGCTGCGAAAGACATGGCTACAATACCCATTAAACCGGCTGCTAATCCATCAAGACCGTCGGTCAAATTGACTGCATTGGAGGTCCCGGTGATCACCAGGACAACCAGTGGTATGTAAAAAATGCCAATATCCAGATAAGTATTCTTGAAAAAGGGCAGGGAAATCAGAGTGTCAACCTGATCGAATTGGGGGGAAATATAGAGATAAATTCCAAGTAGCAATCCTAATATAATCTGACCTGCAAGTTTATATTTGGCAATCAATCCTTTTTTATATTTTTTGACCACTTTTAGATAATCGTCAATAAATCCAACTCCACTCATCCATAATGTGACAAAAATAATTAACTGAATATAGGTGTTCTTCAAATTTGCCCATAGTAGCAGAGGGATGAGAATCGATAAAATTATAATTAGCCCGCCCATTGTTGGCGTGCCTTTTTTAGAAAAATGAGATTCAGGGCCTTCAGTTCTGATGATTTCGCCAACTTCATGTTTTTTGAGCATGTTAATGATTTTTGGCCCAATATAGAAGGCGATTAATAGAGAAGTCATTCCGGCCATAGCCGCTCTGAAGGTAATATATTGGAAAATATTCAGAGCAGAAAAATGTTCTCGCAATGGATATAAAAAATGATAAAACACTAGCTTACCTCCCTGATAATATCTTCCATTTTATTTCCTCGTGAACCTTTGACCAGGATGATATCTCCCTCCTCAGCCATTTTTTTGAGATCACGGATTAGTTCTTTTTTAGTGGAATAATGCTGGGCTTTGAGCCCTTTTTGCTCTGCCGTTTCTGAGCTAGCGTTTGAGAGGTCACCAAAAGTAAACATAAGTTCAACACCTTTTTGAACGGCGTATTCTCCGATTTCTTTATGGTATTTTTCGCTTTTTTTCCCTAGCTCTAGCATATCGCCAAATACAAATATTTTTTTACCCTCGGTTTTCATCTGGGATAATGTATTCAATGCAGAGCGAGTAGAATCTGGATTGGCATTGTAGGTATCATCGAGTACTTTGTATTTACCATCCAGAACTTTGAATCGAGAATCAACGGATGTAAAATCCTCCAGAGCTTCAATAATATCAGCCGGATCTAAATTATAAAATGATCCTACAGCAAAGCTGGCCAAAGCGTTTTTGGCAAATCCCTCACCTGGAATCTGTAGATTTATGGTGAACTTATCATTGATTTTCAAACTATAGCGAGCCTGAGCATCGATATTTACAATTTGTCCTCTGTAATCCGAATAGGCGTGCTCAAATCCAAAAGTTATTTTATTCTCCGGAGTAGGCATTTTGACAATATATTCATCATCCTGGTTAATAAAAGCTGTATCCTGTTCGGATAGAGACTGGAATAATTCACTTTTTGCCAGGGCGACACCGGCTTTATCTTTCAGAAATTCCACATGCCCGGCTCCAATATTGGTTATCAGGGCGGCAGTCGGCTGAGCAATTCCTGCTAAAAATTCTATTTCTCCAAAATGATTAGTGCCCAGTTCCAGAACACTGATATTATGTTCATCTTCATGATTGAGAATGGAAAGAGGGACGCCCAGTTGATTGTTATAATTTCCAATCGTAGAATGGACAGTATATTTTTTACTGAGAACCTGAGTTATCATATTTCTGGTTGTTGTTTTACCATTGGATCCAGTTATGCATAATACGGGATGGTCAAAGGTTTTACGAAATTTTGTGGCAATTTTTTGCAAAGCTTTTTCCGGCTCTTCAGTAACAAGTAAAGGCCAATTCTCAGTTTGATTTTTATTCCACCAATCCTGAGAAACGATCATAAGACTGGCACCATTTTCATAGGCCTGATCAAGATAATTGTGGCCGTCGGTATTTTGACCTTTTAAGGCCACAAAGCTCATATCTTCTTTAATTTCGCGGCTGTCAATGGCAAATCCCTTTACATGACCATCAAAATTGATCAGCTGGCCAACTTGTAATTCTTGTAAAAATTTACGATCAATTATTTTCATCTATCCATTCCTGTACTATTTTAAAATCGCTAAAAGGATATTTTTTACCTTTGATCTCCTGGTAGGTTTCATGACCTTTACCTAGAATGGCAATAATATCCGTTTGACTACTATTTTTCAAAGTATTTTGAATTGCTTCTTTCCTGTTAATTATTATCTGATAGTCAGAATTTTCAGAAAATCCCTGTTCAGCATGGGAAATAATATCCTCTGGTTCCTCAAAGCGGGGATTGTCCGTGGTCAGAATTGGCAAATCGGCGTATTTTTCCACAGCCTGAGTCATTAATGGGCGTTTAGCCCTGTCACGATTACCTCCACAACCATAGATGACCTTGAGCTGACCATTTTCAGGAGTTATATTGTGCAATTCTTCAAGAACGTTGAGAATAGCATCGGGCGTATGGGCGTAATCTATGAAAATGCGAGGCTGACCTTGCGCTGTTATTTCTTGAAGACGGCCAGGCACTGATTCTATCTCAGCCATAGCTTTGCTGATATTTTCTTTTTTGATCTCTAGCTGGTCTGCAATTGCTACTGCTGCCAAAATATTTTGTAAGTTAAATTTTCCTGATAGAGGGCATTCAATTTTTATATTTTGATCTGGAGTTCGAATTCGGCCTTTGATTGTATTATGAAAAGTCGTATCAGCGCTCCAGGTGTAATCAGCATCTTTTTCCATTGAAAAAGTATGCACTGTCGCCATACAATTATCAATAAAGAGATGAGAATACTGGCTATCAATACTGCTAATAGCAAAACCAGAAGAGTCAACCATGCCAAATAAACGAGCTTTGGTACTGGCATAATTGTCCATATTTTTGTGAAAATCGAGATGATCCTGGGATATATTGGTGAAACAAACTCCCTGAAAATGGATATCCTCTACCCGTTTCATCGCCAGAGCGTGAGAGGAGACTTCCATAATGGCAATTTTGACATTCTGGGCAACCATCTTTCTGTAAGTTTTTTGTAAATCAATTATATCGGGAGTGGTCAGAGAACTGTCAAAGTGTTGATCTTTAATGGTATAACCAAGAGTCCCAACACTTCCATTTGGTATTTGGGCACTGTTCAATATTTGGCGCAAAATATAGACTGTGGAAGTTTTGCCATTTGTACCAGTGATGCCGATTAATTTCAATTTGCTGGTTGGATCATTATAAAAATTTTTTGCAGCTCTGGAAAGAGCTGTTCTTGAATTTTCAACAATTATCTGGGGAATATCTAGATCCGATTTTTCTTCGACAACAACAGCAGATGCATCATTATTTACAGCCTGGTCAAGATATTTGTGGCCATCTGTCGATGTGCCGCGAATAGCAAAAAATAGACTACCCTTTTTCACTTTGCGGGAATCATTGGCCAGAGAGGTGACTGATTTTGGCAATTTACCAAAAACTGTATAATCTATTCCCTCTAATATATGTTCTAAATCTTTCACTCTTTCCTCATGAATGCAGTTTCAAAATACAGGTGTTGCCCGGCTTAACTTTTTGGCCTTTGTGGGGATATTGGTCAACAACCTCCCCGGAGCCTTTGATTTTCACTTTGAGTCCCATGCGCTGAAGAGCACCAATTGCTCGACTGGCAGGAAAGCCAATTACATCGGGCATCTCAAAAACTTCTGATTCTTGATTTATCTCTAAAGATCGAATGCGATCAGGTTTGCTTAAATTTATTTTTTCAGGAGAATCCTTTTCTTTATTCTGCTCGCTTGTGTCACTATCTTTTTCAGGCATAATTTTTTGGAATAGATTTGCATACTGGTGCTTTTGATCCTCGAAAAAGAGGTCATTAGAAACATTGACTATTCTCTTAATTACATTTCGAACAGCAGGAGCAGCAACATAACCGCCATAATAGATTGCACCTTTAGGATTGTCCACAACAATTATTGTGACCAATTTTGGGTCGGAAGCCGGAAAGAAACTGGCAAATGAGGCCACATATTCGCTATTGCTGTAGCCATTTTCGGTAACTTTCTGGGCTGTTCCTGTTTTTCCTGCAATGGACATTCCCTGGATATCGGCTTTTATACCTGTTCCACCGTCAACCACGTCTCTCAAGATAGTCCTCAAGGTCTCCATTGTCTCATTGGAGGCTACAACCCGTCGAACCCGGGGTTCGTTTTTTTGGATTAATTCATTGCGGTCGGTGCGAATTTCATCGACAATATAAGGTTTCATCAATTTGCCACCATTTGCAATAGCGCCATAGGCATAGGCCAGCTGTAATACTGTGCAACTTAGACCATGTCCCATTGCTATTTGAGCGGCTCTCAAATCTGTCCATCTGTGAAAAGGCGGTATAATGCCTTCTTCTTCATTATCAAGTGCAATGTCGGTCTTATTTCCAAATCCAAATAATGTTGTATAGCGGAATAATTGTTCCTTACCGGCTTTTTGGGCAGCAAGAATCGATCCTACATTGCTGCTGTGTTGGATTACCTCCCTGAATGTCATAGCAGGATACTCTTCATGATCGTGAATTGTCCGTCCCTGTATTGTAATTTTGCCTTCCTGGCAATGAATTGTATCTTCAGGATTAACAGCATTTTTTTCTAGAGCGCTTGTTGCCGTTACAACTTTGAAAGTTGATCCAGGTTCATAAATGTCAGAAATCACTCGATTTTTTAGACTGGCAGGCTTAATATTTCGTCGATTATTAGGATCAAAGGAAGGACAGGAAGCCATAGCTAAAATTTCACCTGTATTGGGGTTTATGATAATTCCTTTAGCATTGTCAGCATTATATTCTGAATAAACACTCTTTAATTCCTCATAGAGTATGGTCTGGAAGTTTTGATCAATAGTAAGACGCACGTTGTTGCCATTGATAGCTCTTTTTCCGGGATGATTCAAGAGCGGGCGTTTTTTCCCTCGTCCATCTTTTTCAATCAAACGCCAACCAGGACGACCAGATAAAAAATTATCCAGAGCTTCTTCCAGACCACTTACTCCATCATTACCTGAAATATATCCCAACAGGGGACCCGATGTGATCCCCGGATGGTAATTGCGTTTTGTTCTTTTGTCCAGCACAGCAGAAGGAAAATGTTTAAGGCTATCCAGGAATTCTCTTGATATGACAGTATCTCGGGCTACCCATACTATTCCTCGATTTGAGGAGATAGCATTTTTGATTTGTAGCCCAGAGTTAGGTAAATAGCGGGCTAAAAATTTAGGATACTCCGAACCTTTTTTGAAAAGATTGGTATTGACTCCTATATTGCTCATTGTAATATTGGAAGTCAGTAAATTTTGATTTCTGTCGAAAAAATTTCCCCGCCTGGGGGCTACATGAACTGTATCACGGGATTGGATTCGACAGGCACTTCGATAGACATCATTATTTAAAACCTGGATGAAGAAAAATTTGGAAACAATCATGATCCAGAATAGAACCATTAGTGCGGCTATTCCAAAGGTCTTCAACTTTAATATTGATACTTTCTTATTCTTCATCGCTTAAGTATTGTTTCTTTATAATTATTGATAAGGATTCGGGTTCTGGGTTATACATATTCAATTCACGGGCTGCATAACTTTTTAATCGGTCCGAACTTCTCAGTCTTTTAACTTTATTGAGGAGTACTTTATTACGGTTGATCAATGTTATTTCCCGGGAACGTTTATTTTTAATTTCATCCAGTAGATTTGTGGTATAATTTTTTAAAGTGATTCCCAGCACCGGGAACAATATTGCAGTTACCAGCAAAACAGTTAGTATCCATTTTTTTCTTTTTTCCGGATTTTTGGGTATCATAATAGTTAGATCTTTTCAATTGCTCTTAATTTGGCACTTCTTGCTCTCGGGTTCTCTTTTATTTCTTCTTCTTGGGGAGTAATTGGAGACCCGGTCAGGATTTCAATTTCTTTCTCATGATCACATTTACATATAGGAAATTCAGGCGGGCAGATACAATCCTTTGCTCGTTCTTTGAAAAAATGTTTTGCAATTCGGTCCTCAAGGGAATGGTAAGATATTACTACCAGGCGGCCTTCAGATTCCAGTAGTTCAAGAGCCTGCTTTAGAGCTTTTTCAAGCACGGAAAGCTCCTTATTGACCTTGATGCGAATAGCCTGAAAAACCTGGCTTAATATTTTCTTTCGCAACCGATAGGGAGTCCGACTGGCAATGATCTGTTTTAACTCTGCTGTAGTCTCGATTTTCTTTTCTTTGCGAAATTCTACAATGCCCATCACAATCGCCGAAGGACGTCTGACTTCACCAAAATTTTTGAGAACTTTTTTTATTTCATTCGGTTCTGCATTATTTAAAAAATCGCTGGCTGTCATTTCCTGATCTTTTGAGAAACGCATATCTAGAGGGCCTTCCATATCAAAAGCAAACCCTCGTGTAGGATCGTCGAGAGCAAAAGATGACATACCTAAATCCATTAAAATTCCGCTCACTTTAGTATAACCATGGCGGTAACAAAATTTTTTCAGATTTTCAAAATTGGAATTTATTAAAATATACTTTTTGTCAATATCAAGATGCTGGCGGCAATAATCAATTGCCTTTTGATCAGCATCAAAACCAATCAGAATGGCTTGATCAGAGGTGCTTTTTGCAATTTTGCTAAAATGCCCACCTGTCCCCAGAGTACAGTCAACATATATTCCATCTTCTTTATTAACGAGATATTGTATGGTCTCTTGGGCCATAACTGGTACATGTTTGGTTTCCATGTTGATTTACTCCAGGATTATGTGTTTATTTCATCAATATCACTAAAATAATCATCTCCCGGACTTAAATGGGATGGCTTGTGGTTGCTATAATTCTGTGTATCCCATAATTCTATTCTGTTGACCATGCCAATAAAAGTTACATTTTTATTGATATTAGCGTATTCTCTCAAATATTTCGGAATAGTTATCCGTCCGTTATTATCAGTTTGAACTGTTTTTGACTGACTGGTAATTGTTCTCAAATAGGTTGCATGTTTAGGTTTATGGAGTGATAATTTGCTGATCAAGTCCTCTATCATTGTGTCCCATTCTGGCTTGGGATAAATATATAGAAAATCTCCTAACCCTTTGGTAATTACAAAGGTATGATTATCTTCTTCAGAATCCCATTTGCGAAAATCGGCCGGAATACAGACTCGATTTTTAGAATCAAGCTTATGTTCTGAATTGCCATTAAAAGAAGTAATCATCGGTTTCGTGCTTCCATTTGTAATTTTATGGGAAATATTCCCACTTTATGCCACTTATCAATTATACACTAAAATATAGAGTTTGTCAAGAATTATTTCAAAAATTTATTATTATTTTTTACGCTATAATGCCTCAATTATACCAATTTTGCCGTAAAATAGGCTATTGTGGTATGAATTCCCATAGAATATTGAAATAATTTTGTGAATTTATTGAAATATGGTTTTTTGATAAATATGAAGATAAATTTGTGGAAAATATTTCTGGAGTGATTTTTTTAATTCAGGTTGTGCTATTGCTTAATTCGGAAGAAAAAGATGCCGCCTGAAATCAGAAAAATTATATTACCCAACCAGGCTGAAAGAAAGGGTGATAAAATCCCTTTATATCCCAGCACTTCTCCAAATTTTATGAATCCGTAATAGGTAAAAATTACCAGCAAACTAATGCCAGCACCATAACTTATACTATTGCGGGTAAACATTGCAGTAATAGGCAGGCCAAACAATACAACAATTAGATTGGTAAAAGGAAAGGCGATTTTGTAATTGAGTTTTACCTCCCAGCGAGTCGGTTTATTTCCAGTGGTTTTGAGCCGGGATACAAATTCTCTTAGTTCAGCGAACCTCATATCTTCCGGCTTGATGTTTTTCTCGGCAAAATCATTGGGCTTTAAATTCAAGGCCAGAACAGAATCACCTCGAATTTTTGAAACCTGAACCTGGTTGGAATCACTAAAGCTGCGAACTACAAAATTTGATATAGTCCAACTTTTATTGTCTTCATCCCAGGTAATGCGAGGAGCATCGATCCGTTTTTTGAGATGTTTATTTTCTGTAATCTGGATACTGATATTGCGCCCCATTTTTTTATTAAGATAATATTTACCAATGACAATATTACGATTAGGAGTATCCTGCAGAAACACGTTGTTAAAAATTTGTCGTTTTAAATCCTTATGGCGATGCATCTCAGTTTTTTCCAATTCAGTTTTTTTTCTTGAGAAAGGGATCACCAGATAGTCATTAAAGAAAAATGAGCCCACACTGATTAAAAAGGCGAAAATTAAGAGAGGAGTGCTGATTCGATATAGGCTGATTCCCAGGGCTTTTATGGCTGTTAGCTCATTATTTTTAGACAAAATTCCAATAGTAAAAACTGAAGCCAGTAATAAAGACATTGGTAGAGCAATGTCAATAAAGAAAGGCAGTTGATAGAGATAATAAAGACCAACTTCATTGATTGCCATCTGATTTTTGAGAAAACGGTCGATATTTTCGATCACATCTACAACATGAAAAATGGTCAAAAATACCAGTAATGACAATAAAAATGTGAATATAAATCTTTTTAATATGTATTTGTCAAGAATTTTCATCAAAAACTCCGAAGGAATATAAGCATAATATGTAAAAAATATAAAGCAAAATAATTTAAATCATTCAGTGAAACAATTGCAGTAAATTATTCCAAAATAATTTATTAGCCCATTGCCAGGCCAATTATTGTTTGGATTCAAACCATAATCTTCCCAAATTATCGGGAAGATGAAAGGAACTTTCCAATTTGTAACGTTTTTGTTTAATATCTTTCTAAAAACACTATTGTAAAAAGAAAAAAATAAAATAAGGAGAATTATCTTGAGTGTAAAAAAACATGATCTGGTTATTATAGGAGGCGGAGTCGCCGGTTATTCAGCAGGAATTTATGCGGGCCGCGATAATTTGGACACCGTTCTTCTCGAGAAGGAGATCTCCGGAGGAACTACAGGAATTACTGATCTGGTGGATAATTATCCCGGCTTTCCTGAAGGTATCAAAGGCCCTGAACTTATGGAGCGAATGAAAAAACAGGGCGAAAAATTTGGAGTTAAAATTGATGAATTTGTAGAAGTCCAGGAGATTCACCCTAATGATAGCAAAATAATGCTCTCCACAAATCAGGGTGACTACGAATCATCAGCTGTAATTATCTCAACCGGCGGACATCCTCGCAAATTGGGATTGGAAAGTGAAAAAAGACTTTCTGGTCGTGGTGTTTCCTATTGCGCTACCTGTGATGGTCCTTTTTATAAAGGTGAAGAAATAGCAGTGATTGGCGGTGGTGATTCTGCTGTCCAGGAGGCCCTTTATCTAACTGAATTTGCTGACAAAGTTAGCATTGTCCATAGAAGAGATGAACTCCGGGCCGTATCCTCTCTGGCAGAAAAAGCATTTGCCAATGATAAAATTGAAATCATCTGGGATTCAGTAGTTGACGAAATTTTAGGGGATGAAGAAGTTGATGGATTACGGCTCAAAAATGTCAAGACTGATGAAACCAGTCAAATTGATGTCAAAGGTGTTTTTATTTTTATAGGCTGGATACCTAATACGGGTTTTGTAAAAGATCTGCTTAAACTTGACGATCAAAACAGAATCGTTGTTAACGAGCATATGGAGACTTCAGTACCTCGAATCTATGCTGCTGGTGATGTAATTTCCAAAAAGCATCGCCAGATTGCAACTGCTGTCGGAGAAGCTACTAATGCTGCTTTGAATGCTTCCGAAAAAATTCATGATTAATTTTTTCTAGCTAGAGGAAAGTCTATCATATTTAATATCAAATTTAATTAAATAATTGCCTGTCAGTAATTTTCTGGCAGGCAATAAATTTTTATAAATCTAAACAACTTCCCAATTTATCATTTGAATATCATCACCTCTTCCTATAATTTTATGTGTTTCAAAAATATCTTTAATAAGAGGAGAGAGGTGAATTGTGATTAAAAAAATAATTACTGGACTCACTATTGTTATTATTTTTTCGAACTTAGCTTCGGCCTGTACTACCGGATTGGCAGCCAGTCGGGCAACAGCTGACCAGCGTCCTATTTTGTGGAAAAATCGAGATTCCAGTCACGAATATAATGCTCTCAAATTTTTTCGCTACGGCGATGTTAAGATCATGGGAATTATAAATTCGGGCGATACAACTCAGATCTGGGCGGGAATTAATAATCACGGCTTTGCTATTATCAATGCTGAAGCCCGGGATATGGCCCGGGAAAATGAGAACACGCAGTATGATGATGAAGGCATTCTGATGAAAGAAGCCCTTGTCAAATGTAAAACTGTTCAGGACTTTGAAAAAATGTTGCAGTCCTCAAATCAAAAAGGTCAGGCTGTGACCAGTAATTTTGGTGTCATGGATGCAAGTGGTGCAGTTGTCTTCTTTGAAACTGGAAATCATAACTACTATAAATTTGCAGGCCATGATCTTTTCACCAATCCTGAAGGATTTATAGTACGCTCCAATTTTGCAGTTAAAGGCAATCGTGAAACTCGGTATGGACTGGAAAGATATTTGAAAGCTTTTAGGCTTTTTCAAAAAGCTAACTGTGACAATAATCTTGATGCAGAATATATTATTTCTACAGTAAGTCCTTATATTTCCTGCTCTAAGGATGCAAATAAATATAAAAATCTCTATAAATCTATTAATAGGCGGTCATCTGTTTCATCTGCAATTTTTGAAGGGGTTAGTAAAGATGAAAATCCGGAAATGACAACTTTTTGGTGCAATATTGGCGAACCAGCTTTGTGTGTGGCCCTGCCCATCTGGGTCTATTCAGAAAAAGTACCGCAAAAACTGAATTCCAGAGATAGTTCCGCAATCAATGAACTTGCTTTGAAATTGAAGGACTATGTTTATCCTGATACCAGTCGCGAGGAATATATGTATCAACCCCATTATAAAAAGATTGAAAATACTATCCAGAATATTCAAAAGTTTGTCATTAAAAGGACTAATAAAAAATTGAAGGAATGGCAGAAAAATCAGCCATCACGCGATCAAGTAGCAAAGTTCCAAAAAGAAATGGCTGATAAAGTTTATCTAGCGCTTAAAAATTTAGTGGATAATCTATATTTACAACAGTTTTAGATAAAATCGGCTAAAGTTCAATTCTCTTTATCAAGGGTTGTGGTGATAACCTTACGGGTCAATTCAGATATTTGGTCAACATCTTTATCTTCTGGTTCAATAGGAGGTAAAAATCGCACATAAATTCGGGTTTTGAATTTTGGGAAATGAGACCCAGGTGGCATAGCATTGTAAGCCCCGGAAATAGCAACAGGTACGATAGGTACATTCAATTCTTTTCCCAGAATAGCAAATGCTTTTTTAAAAGCCCCAACTTTGCCAGTTTTGGTTCGAGTACCCTCCGGAAATATGATAATATTTTCACCCTGCTTGAGAACGGCAGCCATTTTTTGTAATGATAATTTCAAATTTTCACCAATATTAACCACAATTACATTATTTTTGCGGGCTAGAAATTTGACCCAGGGCTTTTTTACATGCTTTTCTTTGGCATAAAAATAGGTCTTACGCAACTGAATATTACTGAGGCCCACTGCTACCAACAAGCCATCTATAAAACTCTGATGATTGGGTGCCAAAATGTAAGGTGAATCAGGGATGTTTTCCAGACCTTGAATCCTGATCTTGAAATAAAATCTCAGCAACAGTTTGCCAATATGTTTTAAAACGGGTTGTGTGAACCAGCTCTCCGGTAGTTTAATATTAACCTTCTCACGTAAAATTTTGCTCCAGTTAACGAACTCAACTCTTATACGGTCTGATTGTTTGCGAACATACTGGGATAATTTATGAACTGTTGGATTTTCTCTGAGGTGAACATCCTTGATTTCCACACCAAAAGTATTTTTCAGAAAATATTGCAAACTAACTTTGTCAAGAGAATCGAGACCAATATCAAAATCAAGGTGGTCACCAGGAAAAATATCCCGCTCTACCTGTTTCCTGATGAAATCGCTAATAATTTTGTATTCTTTATAATCTGGCTCTTTTTGATCCTCTTTTTCTTCTTTTTTATCCTGGATTAGATCTTTGAGTTTAAATCTTCTCAGTTTTTGTAAGCGTGTTTTGGGTAATTCTTCATGGATTATATGAAATTTTTTAATCTGCTTATAAGGTGAGACAGATTCATTATATTTATCAATCACCTGCCATTTGAAATAATCTTCAATATCAGTAATATCATCTTCACGCATAGTAGCCTGATCAGGCACGATCACGGCCTGTAATAGATCATGGTGCATAAAGACACCAATTTCATTGATGTATTTGGTGATTTTCTCAAGCTTGAATTCGATTTCAACAGGATTAATATTCTTTCCGCTCGGTAAAATTATGATCTCTTTTTTCCGCCCGGTTATAAAAAGATGATTGTCATCATCAAAATAGCCGAGATCACCGGTATGGAGCCAGCCATCTTTTATAACCTTGTCTGTTTCCTCAGGCAGATTGTAATAGCCCTTCATTACATTACTACCCTGAGTAATGATTTCACCATCTTTAATTTTGACTTCATTCATACTTAAAGGCTGACCAACTGCCCCCATTTTTATTTCACCAGGCCGTGGAAAGGTTATCAAAGGACCAGTTTCGGTCATTCCGTAGCCAGAGTAGATTTCAAAACCAAGAGTGCGAAAGTCCTTTTGAAGCTGCTTATCCAGAGCTGCTCCTCCACAAGCCATGACTTCAACATGGCCGCCAAATTTTTTATGCACTGATTTAAAAAGAAAGCGGGAAAAACCGAGTGAATTTATTTTTCCAGCCAGCCCAAACAAGAATTTTCCAATTTTACTGGCATTTAGTTTCTCTTTGATGCCTTTCATGATCAAATTGTAAAAACGGGGAACTCCTACAATCAGAGAAATCGCATTTTCCTGCAATGTATTGATAAGGTCTTCAGTTGCCATTGAAGGAGAAAAAGCCATGGTCGCTCCTACATAGACAGGTGCTATCAAAGTTCCCATCAGAGGATAAGTATGATGGAGAGGCAAAAGAATTAGGACATTATGCCCTTTGTGATAAATTGCAACATCCTGTGAAATAGCCTGAATATTGGCTGCCAAATTTTCAAAAGTCAACATTACGCCTTTGGGGCTACCTGTTGTTCCGGAAGTGTAGATCAAAGCCGCAAGATCATCTTTGTTCATTTCAGGAAAATCTGCTGAAGATTCATCCGGTAGATTGAGTTCTTCAAAAACAAAAGTATTAGGATCGTAACTGATTCCCTGAGTAGCCTGGTCCATTTTATTCTTTAGGTTTTGTGAACAAAAAATATTAGTAGGTCGGGCATCTTCTAGAATGTATCTGATTTCATCAGGTTCTGACATAAAATCAATAGGAAGGGGGACAAAATTACTTTTCCAGGCGGCATAAAAAGCATAAGCCCATTCTGGACGATTTTCCGAAAATATGGCTATGCGTGAGCCTGCTTTGTCATCGAGAAAGGAAGCATACTTATCAACAATTTCCATGAACTGGTGATAGGAAATTTTCTCATTCTTCCAGATAAATGCTGTTTTCTTATGATTTTGTAAAAACATAATACCCCTTATTAATCCCCATGTTGGGGCTAAATTCAAATCTACTAAAAAATACTTTTATAATTTGATAATGAAAAGAAAAATCTAATTGATACCCGTGAAAAAATTGATAATGCTATAAAAATTTTCTGATCGCCCGAATACTTCCTAATAAGCCCATCAAACTGCCAAATCCGACAATCACGATAAAAATAGGTAAATAGAGATTGACAGTATATTGAACAACAGATTGGAGATGATTATTCAATAAATAGGCCAGACCATAGATCATGCCTGATGCCAGTGAAGCGCCCAGAAATCCCTGGAGTACCCCTTCTATAATAAAAGGTGCTCGAATAAAATTGTTGGTAGCGCCTATAAGTTTGAGAGTGGATATTGTTTTGCGCCGGGAAAAAATTGCCATTTTGATTGTATTAGAGATCAGAATAATTGAAATAAAGCATAATAACAGAAAGGCACCGGTGATTATATATAAAATGATTCGCTGATACTTCTCCAGCATAATCAGAAAATTCTTCTTATATTTGATCTCATCGATGACTGAAAATTCAGAAAGATCTGAGGTAATACTTTCCACACTGGCCAAATTACGATAAATAGGTTTGAGTTGTAGATTGAAAGAGGGGGGGAGTGGATTGTAATCCAGAACTGAGTAAATATCTTTACCAAACTCCTTTTGGAATTTTTGAGCGGCTTTTTCCTTGGAAATGAAATTAAAATCATCAACTTCTTCAAGCGATTTTAGATGATCGGCAAAATCCTGGATCTTTTCCTGACTGGCAGATTCTCTGATAAAAATATTGATATCAAATTGGGCTTTGAGAGAATTGACTGCATTGATAGTATCTCGACCAATAATGTAGCCTAATCCCAGAATCGTGAGAGTTATCCAAACGATCAATATAGTAAAAGCACCGGCAAATTTCGAGCGGACCAGTCCTTTGAAACCTTCCTTTATGAGAAACCAAATTACAATCATATCATACTCGTTATTTCGCCATCTTTTAGGCTAATTATTCGGGCGTCGGGAACTCTTTTTACTAAATTGTAATCATGAGTTGCGACGATGACCGCTTTATTTTCTTGATTGATTTTGTGAAGTTGATCGATGACTTCAATACTAGCCCGGGGATCAAGATCACCGGTTGGTTCATCGGCCAGGATAACGATAGGATCCTTGATCAGAGCTCGAGCGATAGCAACCATCTGCTTTTCGCCTCCCGATAAATTATCTGGTTTGTAATGAACTCGATGGCCCAGGTTAAGCTGGTTTAATTTTTCGTGAACTTCATTTTTAATTTTTCTGGTTTTATGGTGGGAAATGTATAAACTGATAGCAACATTTTGATAAACATTTCTATCATCAAGCAGTTTGAAATCCTGAAAGATCATTCCTATTTGTCGGCGTAATTTTGGAATGTCTTTCTCCCGAATTTTATCGCTGCGGTAATTTTTAATTTGCACGGTACCATCATCAGGCAAACAATCCATATAGATTAAGCGCAGCAAAGTACTTTTGCCTGCTCCGTTGGGGCCGACCAGAAAAACAAAGTCATCTTCACCAATATTGAGATTGATGTTTTTGACTCCAGCATCCTGGCTACCAAAAGTACAGGCTACATTTTGAAAATTTATCATAAAGCCATCTTTCCCGAAAAATTATTTGGATTAATTATACGGAAACATAGGTATCTAATTCATTGGCAATTTTCTTGATCAATTCAGTCCTGGTACGGTGCGGTAAAAAGGCGCTCTTGAAACTATTAATAATAATTTCTTTGAAATCAGGAATCTCCAGGTCAAAATGTTCATAGGCCAACATATATTCATCTGTCAAAGTTGTATTAGAAATCAGGCGGTTATCTGTGTTCAAAGTTACTCGCAATCCATAATCATAGTAGAATTTGAAGGGATGATTGCCAATTTTATCTACTGAACCTGTGTGGATATTACTGGTCAGACAGATTTCCAGAGGAATCCTATGATCATTTACATAATTGAGTAGATCGCCATCTTTTTTCAATTTGACTCCGTGGCCGATTCGGTGGGCACCGCAATAATGCAAAGCCTGGTGAATAGATTCCGGTCCATAATCTTCACCAGCGTGGATTGTAGTGTTAATGTTGTTGTCCAAAATTAGATAAAAGGCTTCTCTGTGATCTTTGGCAGGAAAATTTTCTTCAACACCAGCTAGATCAAATCCAACTACGCCTCGATTTTTATAAGCGACTGCAACTTCAGCCAGTTTGTAGGAAACCTCAGGCGAAATGTTGCGAATTCCACAGATTATCAAACCGGTCTTAATATTGAAGTTTTCTTCTGCTTTTTCTAGACCTTCCAGAACCGCATCAACTGTTTCCATTGTAGTCAGTTTACCTTCTGTATGTAGAATAGGAGAGTAGCGTACTTCAATATAGAGAACATTTTCTTTAGATGCATCTTCTGCCAATTCATAAGCGGCTCGTTTCAAAGCCTCATAAGTTTGTAGAATAGATAGGGTAAGGTCAAACATATCAATATATTCCGGAAGCGTAATATTTTGATCCATTACTGAAACATGTTTTTTCAGTTCTTTGGGATCGGTGGAAGGAAGTTCAACATTATTTTTTTCTGCCAACTCGAGAATTGTATTAATTCGCAGAGAGCCATCAAGATGGCAATGCAAATCTACTTTGGGTAGACTTTTGATAAATTTTCGATTGATTTCTACTTGTTTGTTCATTCTTTCCCATAGTCTATAAAATTATTGTTTTTCAATGCTGAGAGAAATATTGCTAAACGTCTATAGAGAGGATCCAGCTCTTCATCTAATTCCTCCTGAACGTTATGAGCAATTTCTACTCCAGTTTTATTACCGTCAATCTGTTTCCAGACAGCACTACCAATTTCATCAAGATGGATCTTAAAGTGCTGGGATTTCAACTTCGGCAAAATGTATTTCTTAAGAAACTTATTCTTAAATTTTGGTTTGAGGAGGGTTACCTTTCCCTCTTCATTTGTCTTTGATTTAATAAGAGGACGGGGAACGACCTCCTCTAAGTTAAGTCTTTTGTTCCCCGTCTTCTTTTTGAAAATATCGAATAAACCCATTAGCTACGTTTCTTCTTTCTTTTTAATAGTTCCTGATGTGGATAACGGATTAAAACATAAGCAAGAATAGCAAAAACAACAAGTCCTAACCACCAGTAACCATGAAAATCAGCAGGCAGGCCAACCATAGCTTTCAGATTGAGACCACCGGCAACAAAGGCCGCCAGGATGATTCCCACTAGGGCCTCACCTGCGACTAATCCGGAGGCTAGTAATAACCCTGTATTGTGGACTATTTCTTTATCTCCGTCTTTTTCAAAATCTTTTTCGGATATTTTATCTACAGTTAATTTGATCAGGCCGCCAATAAAAATTGCAAAAGTTGTCTTGAAAGGCAGATACATACCAACGGCAATCAACATTGGAGAAGGAGCACCAACTAAAAGAAGTGCTACAGCAAAGAACATTCCAGCAATAACAAGAGGCCAGGCCATTTGCCCGCCTACAATTCCTTTACTCATCATAGCCATTAAACCGGCTTGTGGAGCGGGAAGGGCTTCGCTACCAATTCCATTAGCCTGATGGAGGACCATGATCGGGACCACAAGAACAAGAGCTGCGAAAACAACACCGATCAATTCACCAATTTCCATCTTCCAGGGCGTACCACCCAGAAGGTGTCCAACTTTTAGATCCTGCATCATGTCTCCGGCAACTCCGGCTACACAGCAGACTACAGAAGCAACACCCAGAACAGCGGCTACTCCAGCATCACCTTTCATACCCACCAGAACCATCAAAACAGCGGCAATTAAAAGTGTGGAAAGTGTCAATCCAGAAATTGGATTGGATGAACTACCAATTACACCAACCAGGAATCCTGCTACAGCTGCAAATAAAAAAGCCGCCATTGCCATAACAATTGAGGCTAAAATAGCGGATCCGAAATTGTGAGTAAATATGTTATAAAGGAAAATCATGGCAATTATCAAAACACCAACAGCTGGAAGTATAATATTGAGTGGAAGGTCTTTGTCAATTCTGGATAGGTGACTGCGGTCGCCAGCATTGGATGCTTTCAAATCTTCCATTCCTTTGCCAATTCCATGAATCAAGTTTTTGCGCATTCCAAACAATGTTGAAAAAGCACCTACCAGCATTCCACCAACAGCGATTGGTTTAACTGTGCTGCTGTAGGCGGCTTTTGACAATTCTATCCAATCGTGAGGATCAGTAGCAAAAGGCTCCAGACCATTGGACATTAAAAAGAGCACAATCGGCATCAAAAATATCCAGCCAAAAACACCACCGGAAAATGTGATAGCAGCCAGACGAAATCCAATAATGTAGCCAACACCGAGAAAAGCAGGTGAAGATGCAGGACTTTGTAACATAGCTCCACCTTCTTGGTGAAATATGGCTTCTTTGGCATTATTAGTAATTACTTCGGCTTTGCTATTGAGAAGTTCGATTTTAGAAGTGCTGAACTGTAAAAATCCTTTGACTGAATCTTTGATAATGGTTATGCCATTCGGATTTTTAAACACTTCAATTAGCGCACCTAGTCCGATTGCGCTGAAAACATATTTTGCACCTGTTTGGCCACCTTGACCGGCTTTAACAATTTCAGCACAGGCCAGACTTTCAGGAAAGGGTAGATTCTTATCTTCGACAAGTGCTCTTCTTAAAATTGTAATAATGAGAACACCAAGAACACCACCTACTAGCATTAAGAGTGTACTTTTAACATAGTCAAAACTATCCCAGACGCCAGACATTACAAAAGCAGGAATGGTGAAAATTGCACCGGCAGCCAGAGCCTCACCAACAGATGCTGTGGTACGAGCCAGGTTCTCCTCTAGAATTGTCCCCCCGAAAATTCTAAGAACAGCCATAGCAATAACTGCTGCTGGAAATGTGGCAGCCACTGTCATTCCGGCCTTGAGACCAAGATAGGCATTGGCCGAACCCAGAATAATAGCCAGGATTACACCCAGGAAGATCGCCTTAAAACTCCCCTCTTTCATTGTAGTATCTCTTGAAACATAAGGCTTAAATTTCTTATCTTCCAAAGTAAGACCTCCTTTTTTACTTTTTTATTAAAATTTACAATGTTGAAACATAATTAAATGGTAGATAACAATCAAGTAAATATGAAAATTTTAGTTGGGATCCCCCCGTTTTTTTCAATAATGATTTAATCGACCAAATATGATTTTTCTATTTCCTGCCTTATAAAATTTCTATGACGTATTTTATTATCCAGCCGGCGACTTTTTGGTTACTTTTGTGTCTCCGAATGCTTTCGGAGTCCGGACTATCATATATAAATTAAGGAACCGGACGAGACAAAAGTAACAAGGAAATGAGAATGAACAACAGACAAGTTCTGAAATTTTACCTAAAATCCATTTTAACTGCACTTTTTTAACCGAGTAAAAAAGTGCGAAAATCTACAGATCCCGAGCGTAGTCTCGGGGAACTCGCCCGCAGTATATCAACAATAGACCCTCGGGCTTGTCCCGGGGAAAAAATGCTAAAATTCCATTCATTCCGCTAAACAAATATGAACTCACCCTAGCGGATTCAAATATATATTGGTTCTTAACGCTCCATTCTTGAAATTTCTTAGCCCATTTTTTTTATAAGGCGGGAATAGTAATTATAGACTCTATCTTAAATCAATTTGATTAATAAACAATAACTTATATTAGTTTAGAGTAACTTTACGGGGGATTCCAGAAATATGAAAATTTTAGGGGTAATAAAGTTGATAGGAAAAAATCAGTGATTTTAAATCGGTGAAATGGATTGTGACTGAGAAAAAATATAGTGGTAATTGATGACTGGGAGGACCAGACGGATGGATTTTTTGGATGGCTGGAATTGTTCAAGAGTTCTTAGCAAAATTGTAGATAACAATGCTCAAATAATTTAAAAATTTTAACCTGAGAAAGTCATTAACATTTCTCAAAGAGACCTCCAGGTGGCATTTTTTACCTTATAGGCCGCCCTGAAATACTCCGGGATCAATAGAAAAAATCTCCTCAATTAATCACGTTAAATAATTATTGTCCTAATCTTTCAGCATTGAATTGTTGGAAAGATGTTTGTGCTGCAGATTTTTATCCGCAGTTACTTATAATTAAACCTATTTAAGGGTTATTTGTTTTTTTGTGATATTTAACCCTCTTTTTTCCAAGTAGGGTTTGGAAAAGAATGATGTGAATTTTAGTAAGAGATAGAAGAAATTTAGATTATTCCTTGATTTAAGTATAGAAAAGGAATAAAATTGCCTGTTATTTAACAAGCGATGCCCTTGTAGTTCAATCGGATAGAATAAGGGATTCCTAATCCTTAGATCTGGGTTCGATTCCCGGCAAGGGTACTGCTAATATAAACAGGAGAAGAGAATGCTTAAGCCTAAAAAGAAATTAAATACTGGGAAAGTTGAAAAAGAACCTCTCGTTGAACGTGTCGAGATGGTCGAAGATTTTATCAAAGAACATTCTAAGATATTAATGGGAGCGCTGGCCGGTCTGGTCGTGGTAATCGTGGTTGTTGTCCTTATGTTCAGATCAAAAGCCAAAGCTAATAAACAAGCTTCCGGTGAACTTGGAATTGCTGAAATTTCTCTTGCTCGTGGTGATACCTCAGATGCTGTTTTGCGACTGGAAGACCTGACTGCTCAGTATCCAGGTACAAGATCTGCAAATCTTGCTAATGCATTATTGGGTAGAATTGCTATGATGCGGGGTGATTATACATCTGCAGAGCAGCATTTCAACACCTATTTACATAATAATAAGAATGAAGATATTTTTACAGTCCAGGTATTACAGGGCCTTGCTAATTGTTATTATATGAGAGAAGATTATGCCGGGGCTGCACAACAGTATCTGGAAGCAGCAAAAATGGCACCCCATCAATTCCAGAAAAATAATTCCCTGTTGCATGCTGCAAAATGCTATTTAGTTAGTTCTGATGCTCTGCGCGCAAAGGAATTAATAACCCGGGTAAAAAATGATAAGCCCGAGGAAAAATCAATAAAATACCTGTTAAAAACACTGGAGAATCAGTTAGCAGCAAAAAATATATAATATTTTTCATAAAATCGATTGAATTGTCGGGTTTAATTCATTAAATTAGGGTCGATTAAGTGGGTTGACAAACCCACTTTTTTGATGTAATAGAGACCTTTAAAGATTTGGGAACAAAAGTGAAAGAGAAAGATAGAGTAGAAAAAATAATTAGTAAAATTGCTTGTCACAACAATGGCGAGGTAATTGATTTTACCTACAATCGCAATGGACCACGCTGTTTTATTAAGGTCGTCCTAGGTGGAAATTCTTCAGATTATAATATTGATCTGGAAAGAATAACTGAAGTGACAAAACAGGTTAAAAGAAATCAGGAGTTTGAAGATATCGTTCCTGAAGATTACCATCTTGAAATATCCTCTCCGGGTGCTGATTATCCTATGAAAACCAGACGGGATTTTACACGCAACAAAGGTAAAAAGATTAGATTAAAACATGATAATCTAGATGTAAAAACACCAATTACTGGCAACCTCGATAAGATTAATGAAGAGGGAATATATTTACTCGTTGACGAAGAAAAGATTTTTTTTAGTTATGACGAGATCAAATTTGGAAAAGTAATATTTTAAAACCAAAAGAAGTATTTAAAGGAGTTTAAATTGATAAGTAGTGAAATAATATCAGCATTTTCGGCTATAGCCAAGGAGAAAAACATTGAGAGGGAACGGCTGAGCGAAATAATAGAAAATGTATTTACCAAACTTATAGAAAAGAAATTTGGTGAAAATGCCAATTTTGATGTAATTGTTAATATGGAAAAAGGTGAAATCGAAATATATCATTATCGTACTGTTGTTGAACAAGTTGAAGATGAAATTAATGAGATTTCAGTTGAAGAAGCCCAGGAAATTGAGCCTGATCTGGAGGCCGGTGATCCTTATGTAGATATTATCGATCCTGGTGCTTTTGGCCGGAGAAATATTTCTCATGCCAAGCAGATTTTAAACCAGGAAATCATTAAAGTTGAAAGAAATGCAATTTACGAAGAGTACAAAGACAAGGTTGGCGAAGTAATCATTGGTGATATTCATCAGATTCGTAGAAACGCTGTTTATATTCATCTGGGAAAAGCAGAGCTAAAAATGCCACGTAGTGAACAGATCAGAGGTGAACGCTATCGTCGTGGCGATGATATCAAAGTTTACATTAAAGACGCAGTTATGACCCCTAAAGGTCCTGAGATTATTGCTTCTAGAGCCGATAATAGATTTCTGGAAATTTTGTTTGAAAATGAAGTTCCTGAGATTTATGACCAGACAATTGAAATCGTCAAAATCGCTCGTGAACCTGGTGACCGCAGTAAAGTTATTGTCCGTTCTAATGACAAACGTATTGATGCTGTTGGCGCCTGTGTTGGGATCAAAGGTAGCAGAATTCAGGCTATTGTCAGGGAACTTAATAACGAGAAAATAGATGTAATTAATGCCAGCTCCCATCCGGAGATACTGATTACCAGAGCATTGTCGCCTGCCAAGCCTTACATGCTGGAAATTGATGAAGAGAAAAAAGAAGCTCTGGCTATTTTTGAAGATGATGATATCTCGATTGCAATTGGTAAAGGTGGGCAGAATATTAGGCTGGCTTCTGAAGTGACAGGTTATGAAATAGATGCTCAGAAACGTTCTGAATATGAAATGACTGGAATTGAACAATTGTATCTGGAAGACATTGAAGGTATAAAAGAGCATGAATGGAAGATTTTAAATGGTGTTGGTATTGAAACTGCTGAAGAATTGATGGATGCTTCGCGTACTGATCTGATGAAAATTGATTCGATGAAAGACATTTCAATCCAGGAAATTGAGGAAACTGTTGAAAAAGCACTTGAAGAACGCAAAGCCCAACAGGAAGCAGAAGTGGAAGCTGCTGAAGAGGAAGAACAGGAAGAGCAGGAAGCAGTCGATGAGATCGAGGAGACAGACGAAGAGCAAGAATCAGACGAAGAAGAGTTAGGAGAAGAACTCTCTGAAGACGAACTTGAAGATAAAAAGAAAACCGACCAAGATGAGGAGGATGAAGCCAAACAATTAAAAGAAGTGGAATAATCAGATTTATTTGGGTTCAAATAAATTGGTAATGCTCTCTCTGTAATCCTGATAAAAAATAAAGAGATATATGAATACGAAGACAAAAACAAAGAAAAAACGAATATTTCAGATAGCCAAGGAATTGAACATCTCGCACATGGAAATTATGCGCTTCTTGAAAAAAGAAGATATTCCTTGTAAGGGTGTCAATTCTGCGGTCGATAAAGAGGTCTATTTCAAAATTCTGGAAGAGTTCTCTGAAGAAAAAAATATAGTTGAGAGAATTAAAAAAGAAAAAGCTCGTAAAAAGGCTGAGAAAAAACGTCAAAAAGAGGAAGAAGCCCGTAAACAGGCCGAGAAAAAACAGAAAAAAATTGAAAATGAAATTATTGATACTATTGAAACTTCTTTCCAGAATAATACCGATATTCTTTATAATGTAAGTTATGATAAAGTTAAAGATATAATTTCTCAGGAAGGTAAGAAAAAGAAGGCTAAAAAGGCCAAAAAGAAAACTGAGAAGAAAAAGGCTAAAAAATCAAGGACCAAGAAAAAGAAACTAAAAAAGATCTCCCGTGAAGAGATTGAAAGAAAACTTGGTAAAAAATCCAGCCGGAAAAAGAAGAAAAAATCGCGCAAGAAAAAGATTGATTCTGATAAAGTCGATAATGCCTTTAAGAAGACTATGGCCAAGATGAAAAGCAGCAGCACAAAGAAAAAGAAAGGTAAAAAGAAAAAGAGAAGAGATAATGAAGAACCTTCTGAAGAAGAAAAGAAGTTCAAGATCAGTGAATACGCCACTGTTGAAAAATTAGCCAACATGATGAATCAAGATCCAACTGACGTTGTTCAAAAATGTGTCGAAATGGGAATGTTTGTGACCATTAATCAGCGACTGGATTTTGATACTATTCAACTGATTGCTGATGAATTTGGCTACGAAGCTGAACAGCAGGAAGAATATGGCGAAGAATTACTCCTGGAAGAAGAAATTGAAAAAGATCCGGAAAAACAAGAGCCCCGTCCACCTGTCGTAACTGTGATGGGACATGTTGATCATGGAAAAACCACACTTCTTGACAGAATTCGTGAAACTAATGTTGTCGCAGGAGAATCAGGCGGAATTACCCAGCATATCGGTGCTTATCAGGTTAAACTGAAAAGCGGTGAACGGATTACTTTTTTGGATACTCCTGGTCATGAGGCTTTTACTACAATGCGAGCTAGAGGTGCTCAAGCTACTGATATTGTGGTAATCATTGTTGCTGCTGATGATAGTGTCATGCCTCAGACAATTGAAGCCATTGATCATGCTAAATCTGCTGATGTACCAATCATTATCGCCATTAATAAAATGGATCGTCCTCAGGCTGATCCTGAGAAAGTCCGTCGTGAATTATCTGAAAAAGGTATTTTAGTTGAAAGTTGGGGAGGAAATATTCAGGAGGCTGAAATTTCGGCTCTGGAAGGTAATGGAGTTGGCGATCTGCTTGAATTGATTTTGCTGGAAGCCGAAATGCTGGAACTGACTGCCAATCCTAAAACCAATGCACGCGGTGTGGTAATTGAAGCTAAAGTTGATAAACAACTCGGTGCTATTGCCACTATTCTGCTAAATAGGGGCAATTTAGATGTCGGTGATTGTTTTGTTTGTGGTGCAGCTTACGGCCGAGTAAGAGCAATATATGATGAGCGAGGCAATAAAATTGAAAAAGTTAAACCAGGAGAACCGGCTACAGTGGTTGGATTTGATGAAGTTCCCAAACTGGCTGATATTTTGGTTGGTGTTGATGAAATCAATGAAGCCCGCAAAGTTGCTTCTGAACGGAAACGAATTAAACGAGAAGAGCGTCATCGGGAAGCCGACCAAGTTGTTTCTCTTGATATGTTATCTAATCAAATCGCTAAAGGCGAAACAAAGACTCTAAATGTTATTCTTAAAGGTGATGTGGATGGCTCTGTAGAGGCTATTAGCGAAACGATCTCCAAACTGGGAAATGAAGAAGTGGCAGTTAGCATTAAGCATAAATCCGCCGGCGAAATAACTGAAAATGATGTTATGCTGGCCAAAGCTTCCGATGCAATAATCATTGGCTTTAATGTGTCTGCCAATCCGAAAGTAAAAGAAGTAGCCAAACGAGAAAATATAGAAATTAGACGTTACCGTGTTATTTATGAACTGATTGAAGATATTACCAGTGCTCTAGAAGGCATGCTATCACCTGAGAAGATCGAAGTCGGTACTGGTAAGGCTAGAGTTCGGGCTGTTTTCAAAATTCCAGATATTGGCTTTATTGCTGGTTCCTATGTTGAAAAAGGAACTATATATAGAAATTCAATGGGCCGCCTGAAACGGGATGGAAAAGTTATCCATGAAGCCGAGATAAATTCCTTAAAGCGCTTTCAGGATGATGTTCGTGAAGTCCAGGAAGGCTACGAATGTGGTATCAACCTGGAAGGCTTTGACGATTATCAGGAAGACGACATTATTGAAGCCTATGAAATTAAAAACAAGAAAAGGACACTTGACCAGAGTAAATGACCATTGGACTATTAAGAATTGAATTCATGATTCCTGGCGCAGGCTCATTGAAAGAGAAGCGTTCTTTAATGAAACGCATGAAACATCGACTGCGGAAGGAATTTAACATAGCCGTTGCTGAGCTGGAAAATTTAAATGATTTCTCCAGAGGTCAGCTCGGTTTTACCACGCTAAGCAATGATGGTCAATTACCAAAAAAAATACTGGTCAAAGTGGAAGAATATATTGACAAGCATTTTAACATAATTGTAACTGATAGATTAATAGAGACATTTTAATGACAAGTAGAAGAGTAAAAAGAGCAGAAGAACTTATTAAACGCGAACTTGGCGACATTTTTAACAGAGAACTCCGTGAACATAATTTCGGATTTATTACTGTTACTAAAGTCAAGTGCTCCTCCGATCTTAAATATGCTGAATTTTTTGTCAGCATAATGGAAAAAGATGAAAGCATTGAAACTAAGAAGTTCAATCGCATTAAAAGAAAACTGTCGAAAATAAGAGGACTGCTTGCTTCCAGACTTCCCAATATGAAATACGTCCCCTATTTAAAAGTCACTCTGGATAAAGGATTGGATAAAATTGAGACCATCGAAAAGTTACTAGAAAAGGATTCCCGCAGATAAGATGAATAATAGAATCTTCGGTAAGATATTCAATGTTTACAAGCCAGTTGGCTTAAGTTCCTATGATATAGTTAGAAAATTTAAAAAGATTCTTAATTATAAAAAAATTGGACATGGTGGTACACTGGATCCTTTTGCTGAAGGCGTATTACTGATTTTAGTGGGCAGAAAGGCCACCCGCCAGATGAATGATCTTCTGAAATTACCAAAGTCTTATAGTGCTGTTGTTCAGCTGGGTAAGACTACAGATACTGGCGATCCAGAAGGAAAAGTAGTCAAGGAAAAACAGGTAGGTACAATCACTAATGAAATACTCGAATCGGCTATTAATGAATTTTCCGGCCAAATTGAGCAGATACCACCTAAATATTCTGCAAAAAAGGTCAATGGAGTTCCGGCCTATAAACTCGCTCGGCAGGGTAAAGATTTTAAATTGAAACCGCAAAATATAAATATCTATGATCTATCAATTGATATTATTAAAGATCACAAATTGCTTCTCAATGTGGAATGTTCAAAAGGCACTTATATTAGAAAATTGGGCCAGGATATTGCGGAATTTTTAGAAACAGCTGGATATCTGACAAAGTTGACGAGAACCAGCATTGGTGAGTATAGTATAGATGATTCCATTTATATAGATGATTTAGAAGATAAACTGGAAAAAACAAAAGACAAATTGAGGAAATTAGCTTTAGTAAGTTAGATGCAAGTATTCATCGGATTGAAAAGATTGCCTGAAAAATTTGAAAGAGCAGTGGTAACCCTGGGAGTTTTTGATGGTGTTCACCGTGCTCATCAGCACATTATTGAGACTGCAGTTGAAAGAGCGGAAAAGCGCCAGGTAAGGTCACTGTGTATTTCCTTTGATCCCCATCCTGGTACAGTTAAATCTGAAGATGATGCTTTTATTCCAATTTTGACAACTATGAAAGAAAAAATTCGTTATTTGGAAGAGATAGGCCTTGATGGAACCCTGTTTTTGGATATTACTGAAAAATTTTTGAATCTTAGCGCTGATGATTTTATTAATAAGATTTTGGTGGAAAAGATTAAGGCCAGGGAAGTTGTTGTTGGTTATAATTACAGATTTGGCAAAGACCGGGAAGGGAATACTGACCTGCTGAAGAAAAAAGGCCGGGAATATGGTTTTAAGACTCATGTTATCAAGCCTTTTAAAATTGATGAGAGCATAGTTAGTTCTACTCTGATCAGAAATTTGATTGAAAAGGGCAATATAGAACAAGCCAACAAAATGCTGGGAAAACCCTATTGCATTTTGGGACGCGTTGGAAAGGGGAATCAGATTGGACGACAGATCGGGTTTCCAACTGCCAATGTTGTTGTCCATGAATCCGAAAAATTATTACCTGGTAATGGAGTCTATTTTACAGAAATTACGCTGGAGGGTGAGGAGCATTTTGGAATTTGCAATCTAGGAATTCGGCCTACATTTGGGTACAATGATCGGGGACTTGAAGTTCATATTTTGGGACTCGATAAAATTGATCTATACGATAAGGAGATAAAATTAAAATTTCTTGAAAGAATGCGAAACGAACAAAAATTTGAGTCTGTTGATAAATTAGTTCAGCAGATAAAAAAAGATAAACAAGAAGGATTAAAAAAAATAAGTAAATATAAAACGGAGGAAAACTAAATGTCGATCACAAAAGAAAGAAAGCAAGAACTTATAGAAAAATTCGGTGAAGATAGCGAAGATACAGGATCTCCCCAGGTTCAAATCGCTATTTTGACTGAGAGAATTAAGAACATTACAGAACATTTAAAGGGAGCCAAGCAAGATCATAGCTCCCGCCGAGGTTTATTGAAATTAGTTAGTAGACGGAAAAATCTGCTTAAATATTTAAAAAAGCATGATGAAGAAAGCTACAAAGAACTGATTGCAGAACTCGGAATAAGAAAGTAATATAAACAAAAGAGGATTATTTTGATTAGAAAAGAAATTGATCTCGGTGGGAAAACACTGAGTTTGGAAACAGGCAAAATGGCCAGACAGGCTAATGGGTCTGTAGTAGTTAAATACGGGGACTCCATGGTACTGGTTACAGCCTGTGCTCAATTGGGTGAAAAGTCTGATAGAGGCTATTTCCCGCTGATGTGTGATTATAGAGAAAAAGGCTATGCAGCCGGACAAATTCCAGGAGGATTTTTCAAACGGGAAGGTCGCCCTTCCAGCTCTGAAATCCTGGCATCCCGGTTGATTGACCGCCCGATCAGGCCGCTATTTCCTGATGGATTTATGTCGGAAACCCAAATAATAGCAACTTTAATCTCTAGTGATAGAGAAAATCCCGGTGATGTACTCGGTATGGTTGGTGCCTCTGCGGCTCTGTCCATCTCGGATATTCCCTTTCAGGGACCAATTGCTGGTGTCTGTGTAGGTCGTATTGATGATGAATTTATTATCAATCCTACTTATGAACAACGGGAAGAATCAGAACTCGAAATTATCGTAGCCGGTAATGAAGATTCTGTAGTAATGGTCGAAGGTGAAGCAAGAGAAATTTCTGAAGACCTTCTTGTTGACGCTATTGAATTTGGTCAGGAAGCCATAGTAAAGATCATTGACCTGCAGAAAGAACTGGTTGCTGAAATTCAGCCTGAAAAATATGAATTTGAAGCTGAAGAAAAGAATCAGGAACTCAAAGAACTAATTGAGGAAAAAACAGCAAATAAGCTTGATAAATTCCGCAAATTAGGCAAAGAAAATAAAAAGAAAAGAAAGCAGGCTATATCTGATTTTATCGACAGCCTTGAAGAAGAACTGGCTGAAGAATATGAAGATGAAATCAACGATATCTCTGACATAGTAGATGAAATGATCAAAGCAGATGTCAGAAAAGATATTATTGAAAATCAAAGTCGCCTGGATGGACGTGGTTTGACAGATATTCGTGATATTAGTTGCGAAGTTGGTCTTCTGCCTAAGGCTCATGGATCAGCCCTGTTTACTAGAGGTGAAACTCAAAGTCTGGGTAGTGTTACTCTGGGTACAAAATTTGATGAACAGATCGTCGATGATTATAGTCAGGATGAATATCGCAAAAAATTCACTCTGCACTACAATTTTCCGCCTTTTTCAGTTGGTGAAGTCAAATTTCTGCGGGGACCAGCCCGTCGCGAAATCGGTCATGGTAATCTGGCAGAGCGGGCGATCAAGAACCTAATGCCTGACGAAGACGATTTTCCATATACAACTCGCATAGTTTCTGATGTACTTGAATCGAATGGTTCATCATCTATGGCTTCTGTTTGTTCTGGTTCCATGGCTCTTATGGATGCCGGTGTACCTCTGGAAAAACCAGTTGGCGGAATTGCTATGGGAATGATCAAAGACGAAGATGATGACTACATTCTTTCTGATATTCTTGGAACTGAAGATCATTTTGGTGACATGGATTTCAAAGTCACTGGAACTGTTGACGGAGTGACTGCTATCCAGATGGATCTGAAAGTCGAAGGTATTTCAGCGGAACTGATGCGCAAAGCTCTTGCTCAGGCAAAAGCTGGACGTCTTTATATTCTGGAAAAAATGGCTACCGCAATCAAGGAACACAGACCGGAATTGTCGCCGGAAGCACCTTGCATTGTATCAACCAAAGTTGAACAGGATCAGATCGGTGATGTGATTGGTCCTGGTGGTAAACACATTCAGAAAATTCAGGACGAAACTGAAGCCGATATTTCAGTGGAAGATGATGGTACAGTTCTGATCTATGCCGATTCTCAGGAAGCCGGTTATCGAGCCAAAGATATGGTCGAAAAATTGGTTGAAAAACCTGAACCTGGCAAAGTCTATCACGATTGCGAAGTAAAGCGTTTGGAAAAATATGGTGCCTTTGTTGAATTCTTACCTGGCACAACTGGTCTGCTTCATATTTCTGAAGTAGAGAACAAACATACCAAAGATATCCACGATGTCCTATCGATTGGAGATAAGGTTGATGTTCTTCTTAAAAAGATCAGCGGCCCTGGTAAATTTGAATTATCAATCAAGGCCCTTGAAAATAAAAAATAAATAAGTGATCATGAAAATTGGACTTGATTAGTTTATCATTTTATGAATGCATGGCGTTACTACTGCCTGCGATAAATTAATTGAGTTCAATTATTTCATGGCTGATTGAAATTTTTTTGATAATTATTATAGGGAACAGGAAAGTTGAATGGCATTTAATAATTATAAGCAAACCCGGCTTGATAATGGTTTAAGAGTGGTCTCAGAATATGTGGACAGTGTTTATTCCATTTCCCTGGGAGTCTGTGTACTGGCCGGTTCTAATGATGAAACCGAAGAGATCAATGGATTAGCCCATCTTCTTGAACATATGGCTTTTAAAGGCACTACCAATCGTTCTGCGCTTCAGATTGCTACTGATATTGAATCGCTGGGCGGCTATGTAAATGCCTTTACTTCCAAAACTTACACCTGTTATTATACTCGCTTGATGAGTGAATATCTGGAGGATGGTGTTGATGTCCTGGCTGACGTGGTTCAAAATAATTTGCTGCGGGAAGAGGACATTGAACGGGAGAAAACAGTAGTCAAAGAGGAAATAAAAGACACTGAAGATTCGCCTAGTTCTATTATTCATGATTACTTTATTGAACAATTATTCCCAAAACACCCCTATGGAAGGCCTATTCAGGGAACTCAGGAAACTGTTGGCAATATTACCCGTCAGCAAATTGTTGAATTTACTGATAAATATTACAATCCCGATAATATAGTGATCGCTGCCGGCGGTCGGGTCAAGCATGAAGAACTGGTAGAGCAGGTGAAAACATTTTTCTCCCAGGACATTGGGACACAAACTGAACACAGCCATAATGAATTTAATCCGATTAAAGACCAAAAGAAGATTTATAAAAAACCAATTAAACAATCTCATGTAGTTATTGGAACCCGCTTATTTCCCCGCAAAGATGAACGCCGGTTTGAATTGTCTTTGCTTAATGTGCTGCTCAGCGGCGGATTGAGTTCCCGACTTTTTCAAAACATTCGGGAAAAGTATGGTTTTGTTTATACAGTTTATTCTTTTTCGGAATTGTATAAGAAAAAGGGCCTTTTTGGAATTTATGCAGGTACTGATATAAGTAATTTGGATAAAACCTGCCAGCTTATGCAGGAGGAACTACAAAAAATTGCTGATGGCCAATTAACACAAGAAGAATTACAGCAAAAAAAGCAACAATACAAAGGTACTGCTATGCTCTCTCTGGAAAATATGCCCGGTAGAATGCGGCGGCTCAGCAAAATGGCTATCCTTGATGAGACTCTGCTGACAATTGATCAATTACTGGAGAGAATCAATCAAATTGAAATTAAGGATATAGTCGATCTTGCCAGTTATATCGCTGAAAGGGAATTTGTTAAGACCATTATAAAACCTGAGAAATAAAAAATGAGAGGGGCTGATATGACTTTAAAAAAGATTAAACCAGCCAAAAGAACCGAACAGGTAACTTATGCTATCCGTGACATTGTGGTCAAGGCCAAGGAACTGGAAAAGAAAGGCAAAAAAATCCTCTATCTAAATATTGGGGATCCACCAGTTTATGATTTTGAAACGCCGCGTTATTTGCGGGAAAAGGTTAGTGAAAAAATTCTGGCCTCCGAGGCTGACAGCGATTTGAATGTTTCCACCTATTGTGATTCCATGGGAATTGAAGAAGCCCGAGAAGCAGTAGCAAAAGATGCTGTAGAAAGAAAAGGTATCAAAAATGTGACTGCCGATGATGTAGTCATCTCCAGTGGTGCTTCAGAATCCATTACTCTGGCAATTGCCGCCTTGATCGATCCAGGCGATAATATCATGACGCCTTCTCCGGGCTATCCTCTCTATTCCGGTCAGATTCCTGCCTATCATGGTGAATTAAACCCCTATTATCTAAATGAGGAAAAAGGCTGGCAAATAGATTTTAATGAACTTGAAAAAAGAGTTAATGACAGAACCCGAGCTATTGTAGTCATCAATCCCAATAATCCTACTGGTGCCAATTATAACAAAGAGAGCATTCTCAATATTCTGGAATTTGCCCATAAACATAATCTAGTAGTTTTTGCTGACGAAATTTATGACAAACTGCTTTTTGATGGTAATCAGCATATTTCTATTGCTGCATTATCGGAAGATGTGCCTGTGATAACATTCGGTGGATTAAGCAAAAATTATATTATGCCAGGTTGGAGAGTTGGCTGGGCAATTTTTCACGATCCCCAGAATGTAATGTCTGAATACAGAGAAGCTATCAACAAGTTGCTGCGAGCCCGTTTGTGTTCGCCCCATCCTCAGCAACATATGATTGCTCCTGCTCTGGAAGGTGATGACAAACATCTGGAAACTGTGCTCAAGAAAACCCAGAAAAGACGCGACATCTCCTATGAAATGCTCAATAACATTCCTGGAATAAGCTGTGTCAAGCCAGGAGGCGCTTTTTATGCTTTTCCAAAAATCCAGCTGCCTCCCAATATAGATGACGAGGAATTTGTTCTGGAACTTCTGGACGAAACCGGAGTTCTGGTTGTATTTGGAAGTGGATTTGGCGAAAAACCAGGTACCAATCATTTTCGAGTCGTTTTTCTCCCCGATGACGATACCCTCAAACAGGCTTACAAACGACTGGCTGTTTTCACTGAAAAATTCTATAAAAAACATAATTTTCAGCCGGAACCAGTATTAGAATCTGAAAAATTATAAGTTATTTTCACAAAAACTAATATACTCCCTTGGGCCTGGAATTATTTTAGACCCTGTTTAATTGGCGTTTAAAATGCTTTTAAATGTAATAAAAGTATTATCTTCAAGTTAATACTAATCAAAGATTGCTTTTCTAATTGTGCACCAGTATATTAGGTTATAATTAAAAAGTGATAAGCAGATGCTAAATGACATTAAAAAATTGTATTACAGTATTGGTGAAGTCAGTGAAATTTTGGATGTCAAGAAGTATGTGCTGCGTTACTGGGAACAGGAGTTTTCCTCGCTATCTCCTTCCAAAAACAGTGCTGGTAATCGTGTTTATAAGGATAAGGATATTGATCTTCTTAAATTGATCAAATATTTGCTCTATGAAAAAAAATATACTATCGAAGGCGCTGATGAACTTGTTCAGAGGATGAATCGAAAACAGATTGAAGAGTTCGCCAGTACAGGAAAATTGCCCACTGATGAAAGCACTGATTCCCGGGAAGTTGAAAACCTGAAAAATGTTGTTCGAAACATTAAGACGGGTCTTCAGGACATACTGGAAATTTTAGATGAATAATTAAATTTATATAGAAACAGATATGATTATTAATTTTTTCAAGGCAGCCATACGGGTTGCCTTGAACTATTTTATCCTACCTTAAAATGTTCATGATTTGCAAAGCCAAGTATCAATTGCGAGAATTATCATAAAAAGTGCCCATAAAGAGTTGTAAACCTTAATTGAGAATTGAAAATTAAGGTTTAAGAATTTTTTAAATATATCGCGTTCTCTCCTTAATCTTATGTTTTCGTTTATTATTTCCTTCTGCTTAGTATCTTCTAGTCTTAATTTGCCTCTGCCAGGGAAAGGATTATCAGGATATGTTTTTGACTTTTTACACCAATTCCCAGGTGTACTTTGTGGCCCCCCTAAATCTACTGCTAATTCTACTAACGATTGAGCTGTTGAAAAATATAGATCTACTGCTTGTTCTTTAAATTCTTTGTCATACATTCTCTTCTTTTTATTCACTTTCTACTTTTTTTGATAATTAGCCTAAAATTAATTATCTAATATCTTAGTGTCTACCAAAAGTTAGCAGATCCAGGGGAACCTTAGGAGAAAATGGGATTGATGGACAAAGTGTAAAAACCTTAGAGTTTTTACACTACCTCCCAATATAAATAGAGTTAAGAAAATAATTGCGCAGTATTAGCATATTTAATTTCATCTGGCAAGTTCTGTTATTTTTTTCAATTACCATATAACCAATTAAACAACTCATTTTTATTAATAATTTCAACTAAGAATAATTTAAAACCTAATACAGAAACAGTCTTTTTAAAAAAAATATTGTATATTATATTCAAAAAGCTTAGATTAAAAAAGAAATTGTTGCAATGACACTAAGGGAGGAGGGAGGTTACATGATTCCTTATCGGTTTAAAAATATATAAATCATTTTATTTCTATGATTTTATTAAACACACCCATTTATGGTTTTTTATTTAGTTAATTCTTCCAAATAAATAATTACTAAAACCAATATTCTTATAACTATAAACACTTTTTATCTAGGATTTTTTATAGACGCTAGTTGATAATAATTTTAGAAATATCAAAAATTAATATTTATGATCAATTCAAAAAAATATAGCACCCTTTTACTACTCATTAACACTTAGTTGATAAAAATCAAGGAGTATCTATGAATTTATTCAAGTTCATGGTTTGTATTCTAATTATTTCTATAATAATACCTGTTCAAGGGGCAACTACAGGG
>DATGCI010000195.1:0-12036 GCA_035312185.1 bacterium | reverse complement strand
CATTATTTTTTCATCGTTTAACCCTGGATTTGACCGGGATTTTGCTATTTTTTAGAGCATATTTAAGTGATTTACTCGGGACGGATCGGATTATTTTTACCCTTTTCTCGTTATAAAAACACTCGGGACATTTACTCGGGACGAAATTCGGGACAAAAAATCTCTCGACGAGCTCTATCAAACTTTATGGTACTTTATAGCACTTAAAAAATTGCATTTTTGGCAGTAAAATTTAATTTGATCACTTTTGTAAGTTCCTGATATATGGGGGATAAGGCGTTGTGGGCGATACTGGATTCGAACCAGTGACTTTCTGCTTGTAAGGCAGACGCTCTAAACCAGCTGAGCTAATCGCCCTTTCCAATCTAAGTCATGTTATAAAAAGCCCTCAAACTTAAATTGAGCATCTTTAAGATGCAACCAAAAATTATTAATTTTACTTCTCTTCTTTTTCTATTACCATATCGAGAATATCACTCATTTCGCCAGCAAAATGAAACTCCATATCTTTCTTGACTCTGTCAGGTATATCAGCCATATCTTTTTTGTTTTTGGCAGGCAGAATGACATGATTTAGACCAGCACGTTTTGCAGCCAGAACTTTTTCCTTGATACCACCAACCGGCAGGATAGAACCACGGAAAGTGATCTCTCCTGTCATAGCATATTTATCTTTTACCGTACGATTGGTTAGCAAAGAATAAACAGCACTCAAAATGGTAACACCTGCTGAAGGCCCATCCTTAGGTACTGCTCCTGCTGGTACGTGGATATGGAGATCAGTTTTTTCAAACATATCTTCGTCAATATTGAGTTCTTTGGCATTAGAACGAATGTAGCTGACTGCGGCTTCGCAGGATTCCTTCATCACGTCACCGAGTTTTCCTGTCAATTTCAACTTGCCGGAACCTTTCATCTTGGTGGCTTCAATAAACAGAATATCGCCGCCAACCTGAGTCCATGCTAATCCAATCGCAACACCCGGTTTAGACAATCTTTCAGCAACATCCATTAAGTGTTTCTTTGGTCCCAGGAATTCCGAAATACTTTTTTTGCCAATATCAAAATTCTTACGACGTTTATCTTTTTCATGTTTATGAGCTACCTTGCGGCAAACATTCCCAATTTCACGCTCAAGATTTCTAACACCAGACTCTCTTGTATAGTGACGAATAAGTTCTCGTAATGCTTCATCCTTAAAATCAACATTCAACTCCTGAAGTGCATTTTCTTTGATCTGCTTTGGTAGTAAATGAGAACGAGCAATATTTATCTTTTCCTCTTCAGTGTAGCCGCTAAATTCGATCATCTCCATTCTATCTTTCAAGGCCGGTATGATTGGATCCTTTAAATTTCCTGTAGCAATGAACATAACTTTGGAAAGGTCGTAATCAACTTCTAGATAATGGTCACTGAACTCTGAATTCTGTTCTGGGTCAAGAACTTCTAGTAAAGCCGAAGAAGGATCGCCTCGAAAATCGGAACCAACCTTATCAATTTCATCGAGCATAAAAACAGGATTACTGGAGCCACATTTCTTAATATTTTGAATAATACGTCCAGGCAGAGCCCCAATATAAGTTCGGCGATGACCACGAATCTCAGCTTCATCCCTTACACCACCTAGAGAAATTCTGATAAATTCACGCCCCATAGCTCGGGCAATTGATTTACCAATTGAAGTTTTACCTACTCCTGGGGGGCCCACAAAACAAAGAATAGGACCTTTGGAGGCCTTTTCATCATCTACTTCCCGTTTAAGTTTGCGTACAGACAAATATTCCAGAATGCGCTCCTTAATGTCTTCTAAACCGTAATGGTCTTCGTCAAGAATTTTTTGAGCCTTTTTTATATCAAGATTATCTTCTGTATAAGTTTCCCAGGGAAGATCCGTTAACCATTCTACATAGGTACGGGTAACATTATATTCCGGTGAAGCAGCAGGAATGCGCTCCAGACGTTTGATTTCTTTTTCTGCAACTTCACGAGCTTCTTCAGTAAGATTGGCTTTCTCAACCTTTTCTTTAAGTTCATTGATTTCTACATTACCTTCATCTTCTCCCAGTTCTTTCTTGATCTTTTTCAATTTTTGACGGAGAAAATATTCGCGCTGATTTTTAGAAATCTCGTCCTGAACATCAGATTGTATCTTCTCACCGAGCTCAATACGTTGTTTCTCGCGATTAATAATAACAATGGCTTTTTCAAGACGATTTTTTACGTTCAATTCTTCAATAATATCCTGTTTTTCTTTGGTAGGAATCTTCATAAGATGGATTCCACGATCGACCAGCCTTCCAGGATCTTGAATATTGGTTAGCATAGATTTATGTTCATCAGAAAGATAAGGGGCTACCTCTATCAAACTCTTATAATGCTTTTTAAGGTTGCCGATCATAGCATCGATTTCAATACTATCTTCAGTGTATTCTTCCAGTTTTTCTACTTCACCTATATAATATGAGTCTTGAATTCTGAGGTTACTTACTTTTGCCCTTGATAATCCCTGGACAATAGCGCTTTTGCTTTCATCAGGCATTTTGAAAACTTTTAAAACCTGAGCAACAGTTCCATGATCGTATAAATCTTTTGGTTTAGGATCTTCAACTGCCCCTTCTTTTTGAGCAATTACCATAATTCTACGGTCTTCTTCAGGAAGACCATTGATCAAATTAAGTGACTGTTCCCTTCCTATATAAATAGGTATAACCTGCTGTGGAAAGAGCACAGTATTCCTTAGGGTAAGAACGGGTAATGTTTCCTCCCCTACTGTTATATTTTTTTCCATTGAGTCAAAATCATTGAAGTCATTTTCAGGCATTATTATCAATCTCCTTTATCTTTTCTTTTCTTCATCAATAATTTAATTTAGCAAGATGTATGCCGAAGTTATTGAATTTGATCGAGAACTTTTAAAACCCGGAATGTTACGTGATAGTCGCCTTTATTGGGATTATTAGCTTTGGCCGGAAAAAGTCCATTATCCAATTGTAAACTTTTCAACCATTTGATAGCTTTTTGGAAATTTTTATTATCATGCATGTAATCCAGAGGCGTGAGAGCCTCACAAAATCGTAAAGTGCCGCCTCTAAACATACCATTTTCAGTATGATCAGTATGGAGATAATCCCAGGCATCAGCTTCTGGAAATAGAGAAGTATGATTTTTATAAAGATAACGTTCGGCGATAAAATTAGCCGCCTTCTTGGTTGTATCAGAATTTTTTAATCTAGAATGAGCGCTAAAAGCCTGGGTGATAATAATACTTGTCCACAGACAACTTGTCACATCACCGGACACATCTTCTGACAATTTCATCAAAGGCGAAATCCAGCCACCATCTTTTTTCTGACGTTTTATTAACCAACGGTAACCCTTTTCTACAATTGGATTGCCAGCCAATCCATATTGGGCTAATAGCCATAAGGCATACCCCTGATGATGGTGGGCGAGAGGGAATTTACCATCTTCTTTTTGAAATTTTATCAGGCGAATTAAAGCATTTTTAATCGTTTCTGAGCGGGAGTTTTCCCCTTGATATAGCAATTCAGTTAAATTTTGCAGCTGTTTGAGAAACAGCATAGCATTTTTCTTTTTTTCTATTTTATAATTTGTATCCAGTGCCCAAGAACCATCTTCCCGCTGAGTTTTAAATAATCGATTACGTCTTTTATTATTTTTGCGCTTTTTTTGAAGTGCGCCGAGAACTTTTTTATTTTCAGGATCAAAATATTTGATTGATCTGTATTGTATATGGACGGGGGCCTTATTAAAAAGGAGGGGAAGTGGGTCGGTAGGTAATATTTGAGAAAAATCATTTATTTGCGACATATTATTTTACCATTTTAGCGAATTAAAATTTCAAGCATGATCGGACATCCTCCAGTACATTATCTAAAAATTTGCTTAAATTTATTTCCAATAGCAAGGTATTTATCCACTACTATAAGTTGTATTTTTAGAAAAATGGAAAAGTTAAAGGATGATTTTTTTACATAATATTTAATTGTCTTTGGCTCCATTATAAATCCAGCGCCAGATGTAATCTATTTGCTGATTGGTAAGAAAAGGCGGACCGTCCATTGGCATTCGCAATCCAAAAGGCGGTGGGCTATAAGCTACCTTTTGATATAAAATGCTGTATTTGGGTTTGGATTCTGGATTAACCACCGGGCCATTATTGCTATCACCGGTCATCAAGGAATCGTAATTTGTCAGACAAAGTCCAGCCGCCGGTTCTAGATTGCCATGACAGCCTATACAACGGCTATTGAATATAGGTTGAACGTCAAAAGCATAACTAACTTCATTATTTGAATCCGTACAGCTCAAAAGCAGCAAAACTGTCAATAAAATTATTGCTACGATAATATTTTTATGATCCATTTTGACCCTGTGATAAGTCCCAGTTAACAGAAAATGAAAGAATTGATCCTATTCCGCCCAGATTTCGATAGCCAAAGGCAAGCGAGTATTGATCAATATTGACACCGAATCCTCCTGAAATTCCTCCCAGCAAATTTTGCACGGCATCTTCTGTGCTTACATCTTCCCGTTTGGAAGAAAGACCCCATAGAAGAAAAATATCCTGGAAAGAAAGTTTTCCGCCTAAATTGGCATGATAATTTTCATTGGAAGTGCGAATAAGATCCAGTCCCATTCTCATAGGCAGATAATCAAGTTTTTTGGATATTCCTAGAATAATTAAGGATTCCAACTTTTCGTCAATTACATAACTTTTCCCGCTGAGCTCATTATTAATTGTACTTAATCCCAGGGTGAAACCCGACGGCATTGTGTAAATTATCCCAAAACCAGCTGTCAAATAGTTGGCTGTATATTCGTATAATCGCGAAAAACCATAATTAAGATTAATTCCCATGTAAAAATTTTTGGCTAATTCACCGCCCCAGGTGAATTTTGTGTAGAGATCATTTATGCTGTAGCTTCCCAATCTGTTGCCTGCCTCGTCCCGTCGATCCCAGCTGCCATAATTCATAGTTTGGACAGCAATTTCATAACTACCTAATGAGGATGAACTGCCATAGGCAAGGCTGGTGGAATTGATATCCAGTACAAAATTTGTATAGTTAAATTTTAGATAATGATTGGATATTGCGGCCAGGGCTGGATTGAGCACAACGCCCGTGCCATTCTCCTGAAAAGTGGAGATAGCCTGCTGACCCCATCCAGTAGCATCAACCGGATGGCTAAAGCCCTGAAGTAGAGCCTGCCCCTTAAGCAAACTGATCGTCATCATTATGATCATGATCGTGCGGATAAATTTCTTCAATTTTACCTTCTTTATATTCAATTTCATCTTCCCATTCATTTATAGTTTTTTGATTGGTGATCTTCTTGATCAGATAGGCAATGATCAAAAGAACAGGCATAATTAACCATATTAAATACTTAAAATCCAGTAGAAAAATCCATTTATAGCGTTTTTTTATATATTCTTTCCAGTGATATTCCAGAAAATCATATTGCATACCTGTAATAGTCTGCCAGGATTCAGAAAAAGTAGCACCCTTTTGCAGTTCTTGTAGAATATTCTTTATAGATTCCTCGCCATAACCGATCACCAATAAATCAATCAATGATGCACTTTCAGCATAGGCAAGGCGACTTTTAGTTCGATTGGGAGTCAATTCAAAATTAAGTTTGTCAATAGGGATCAACTTCTCCTGATTAAGGGCCCGTGATAAAATGATCTGTCCCCGCAGGTCATGAGTTTTGACCAGATATTCTGCTACGCCTTCGTCAAACCAATTTGGGGTAATTGATAAAGGCACCATTGAATTTTGTAGATAATGGACTAATTCATGCTTGATTGTGGATTCATATTGTTGGTGGGAGATATTTTCAAATTGTGGTGATTTAAGAATTATACGATTTTCCCTATAATTCATAACTCCGGCCAGCCAGGAGGGAGTTTTGTGACCTAATATAGCATTGAATTCCTTTTGATTGGACGCAATTATGCAATCGATATGAGCTTCTTTGTCGAGTCCAAAAAATTTTTGATAATTTTCTAAATTGTTCTCAATGATTTTCCGGGTCACTTTAGGAAGTGATGATTGTTCTCCATTATATTGGATATTGATTTTGATCTCGCCCAACAATAGGTGATGCAAAACTATGATTGCGATAAATACGTATTTTTTTAAATATCTCAGCATATGTAATATAAATAACTTAAAATAAATTAGTTCCAATAACAGTAAATATTCCAGAATAGAATTGTGAAGCATTAACCATTTGCATTTTGCATTTTTTTTCTATACTATGAATGGTATTTTAAGATAAAAGGGCTAAAAAATGCATCTCAATAAGCTTTTGGTAATTTGTATTTTTACTATTATCTCAATTGCAGGGGCTAGCAGAATTTCCGCTCAGATTAATGATTTTAATTCTCCAGATAGTATTATTATTACTGATAAGTATTTACAAAAAAATATTACTAAAAATTATTCTTTTCCCGGTAGGATGGCAACTGAAAGTCTGGTCACTTTATCGAGCCCTGTGGGATTTATAACATCGATAATAATAGTAGGTGAAGGTTTTGATGTAGATATGAATCCCCAAATTACTATTTACTCAGGAGCGGTTGGTGGTGTTGCTATTCCTCTGATGATTTCTTATATATTCAATCAAATGCGAAGAAGTATGGCCCGATCAAGAATACAGACCAGATTTAAAAGTGATAAAATAGTTGACAGATCATCTCTGTTTTCGCCAATCAAAGAAGGTCTTCCGGGTTATTCAATTCAGTTCGGACTTAATTATTTTGATTTAATGACAACTGCCAGTAAAGCTCAAGCTGGTTTAATTTTTGGCCTCCAGAATGATTGGTTTTCTTTTAATAATTTTTCAATATCAGGAAAGTCTGTTTTGATCAACTAGGATAGATGTTTGCTAAAAAATAGAATAATAAAAAAAGAAAATAACAACGAAATAAGTTATTCTCGATCAGACCTATATCTTTCCAATAATAATCTGGAGTTAGGTTTGCAAATCAATTATAACCTGGTTAATACCCCAAAATATGCTCTGAAAACGAGTTTAGGATATGGCTTGACATTCAATATGCCGTTTTCTCCTCAAGAAAAAGTAATTGAATCTAATATTTATGAAAATCCTGAAGTAACTAAAAAAGAATATGATTATGATAGTGGTGAAATGGATAATATCTTAGCAATTTATCAGGGCTTCAATTATTTCAATTTTAGTATAGGTTATTTGAGAGATAATTTCAGCCTCAATTTTATGTATCAACAGAATTTAGATAATAATGATTTTTTTATACCTAATTCTGAAGACAGAGATTCAAATCAATTGATATTTATTGAGGATGGAAAGGGGCGTAGCTTTAAAATTTTTCTCGGATTCTTATTGTAACGCAACTATTTCTTTAATCTATGAATGCCGTTCCTCAAGCACTTGCATCAATTCGTCCAGATCAATGTTTTTATCGCGCAATAAAACCAGCAAATGATAGAGAAAATCCGCGGTTTCCTCTTTTAGTCTTTCTATATTGTTGTCGATTGCTTCTATGATTAATTCAGTGGCTTCTTCACCGACTTTTTGGGCAATTTTATTTGTGCCTTGCTCCAGCAATTGGCAGGTGTAGGAATCTTGCTGAGGATTTTCTTTTCGATCCAAAATCACATTTTCCAATTGATATAAAAATGGTTCGTTCTTGTTTTCTTCGAAGAAACAAGTATCGGCACCAGTGTGACAGACGGGACCTTTAGGTTCAGCTTTGATCAGAAGAGTGTCATTATCACAGTCCTGTGATATTTCCCTGGGAATCAAATAATTCTGCGAAGTTTCTCCCTTCGTCCATAATCTTTGTTTTGTTCTACTAAAGAATGTAACCTTGTTGATCTCTAGAGTCTTCTCAAGCGCTTCGCGATTCATATAGCCCAACATTAGGACTTTACTGGTGCTGGCATCCTGGATAATGGCCGGAATTAGTCCCTTTACTTTTTCAAAATCCAATTTATCAATATTCAATTTTTTCATATTCTGACCTCAATTCCTTTCTTATCGAGATAATTTTTTAAATCTTTAATAGCAATCTCCTGAAAGTGAAAAATACTGGCTGCCAGTCCTGCATCAGCATTTGCCTTTGTGAAAACATCGGCAAAATGTTGTTTGGTTCCCGCACCTCCTGAAGCTATGACCGGAATTTTTACATTCTTACCGATTGTTTGGGTCAATGCGATATCAAATCCATCTTTTGTGCCATCACAGTCCATAGAGGTCAGCAATATTTCGCCTGCTCCTCTTTTCTCTCCATCTTTAGCCCATTCAATTGCATCTATACCAGTTGGTTTGCGACCGCCGTGAATATAGACTTCCCAGGAATTATCCTGCTTTTTAGCGTCAATTGCCAATACAACACACTGGCTGCCAAATCTCTGACTCAAACGGGAAATCAGGTTAGAGTCTTTCACCGCAGCGCTATTGATCGAAATTTTGTCAGCACCGGCATTCAGGAGAGCGGCCACATCTTCAACTTTTGATATTCCCCCACCGACAGTAAAGGGAATGTTGACCTCTTTTGCTATATTTTTTACTAATTCTACAAGAGTCTTGCGCTTTTCCACTGTTGCTGTAATGTCGAGAAAAACAAGCTCATCAGCGCCTTCCTCTGCATAGCGTCTTCCCAGTTCAACTGGATCGCCAGCATCTCGCAAATCGACGAAGTTGACACCTTTGACTGTGCGACCATCTTTTATATCCAGACAGGGTATTATTCTTTTACTGAGCATTATAATCTCCTAACTTGAAAATTTTTCAATCTCATCCAGGGTAATGCGGCCTTCGTAAATGGCTTTGCCTACAATTGCTGCAAAAACTCCGGTTTCTTTCAGTTTTTCTAGATCAGCCATTGAGCTGACACCTCCACTCGCTATGATCTTTAAACCAGGATATTTTTTGACAAGTTTTGTGTACAAAGACAAATCCGGCCCTGCTAGCATTCCATCTTTTGATATGTCAGTACAAATAACAGTTTTTATTCCGGCATCAAGATAGGAATCAATCAAGCTATAAATATGCCGGGCAGTTACTTTTTGCCACCCGTGAATTGCAATGAAACCATCTTTGATATCGGCGCCTAATATGATTTTGTCATTATATTCGATGATCCATTCTTTAACCAATTCCGGATTTTTTACAGCAATACTACCAGCAGTGATCTGATCAGCACCCTTTTTAAAGGCATCTTTAACATTCTGCAAGGTTTTGATTCCACCACCAAAATCAATGAATAGGTCTGTTTTTTCTTTGATTTCTTTTAATACTTCAAGATTGGCAGGGCGGCCTTGCTTGGCGCCATCCAGATCGACAACATGAAGATGCTCAATCCCATGATCTTTGAAATTTTGGGCAATTTGAGCTGGATCTTCTGAATATTCTTTCTTTGTAGAAAAATCACCTTTGGTTAAGCGAACACATTTACCATCAATAATATCAATTGCAGGAATTATTTCCATTATTTATCCTCTTACTTATAATTCTATAAAATTTTTCAAAATTTTCTCTCCAACTTTTCCTGATTTTTCAGGATGAAACTGGGTAGCATAGAAATTATCTTTTTGCATAGCAGCACTGAAAAGGTGGCCGTAGTCTGTTCTTGCACAAGTATAGGAAGTCAAAGTAGCATAATAGCTATGGACAAAATAAACATAATCAGAGGGTTGAATGTTTTGAAATAGATCGCCCCGTACATCAGTAAAATTATTCCAGCCCATATGAGGAACTTTTTGATCAATATTGAAATATTTTACCTCAGCCGGAAAAATTCCCAGGCCTTTTGTATCATTCTCCTCGCTATGTTCACACATAAGCTGCAAACCCAGACAGATTCCCAAAAAGGGCTGGCTCAGTTCAGGTATGATTTTATCAAGGTTTTTATCTCGTAAATGTTGCATAGCTGAACTGGCTTCCCCAACTCCGGGAAAAAGTACTTTGTCAGCTTTTCGAATTACTTCATCTTCGTCCGAAATAAGGGGTTCAATTCCCAGGCGGTTTAAAGCTGTCTTTACTGAATATACATTACCAGCCCCATATTTGATGATCACAACTTTCATAATTGTCCCTTTGTACTTGGAATTGATTGTGAATCAGTACGTTTGACAGCCATTTTTAAAGCTCTGGCAAAAGCCTTGAAAATGGCCTCAATTTTATGGTGTTCATTACTGCCTTCAACTTGAATATTGAGAGTCATAGCACTATTAAAGGCTAGAGATTTGAAAAAATGAGAAAACATTTCTGTTGGCATATCCCCGATTTTTTCTCTTTTGAAATCAACTTTCCAGACCAATTCGCTCCGGCCGGAGAGATCAAGAGCTACTTGAGCCAGAGATTCATCCATTGGTAAAAGAAAACCATAGCGCTGAATTCCTTTTTTGTCGCCAACTGCATCTTGTATAGCCTGGCCAAGTACAATTCCAATATCTTCTACAGTATGGTGCGTATCGACTTCCAGGTCACCCTGGGCAGCAACTTTCAGATCTATGCCCGAATGTTTGCTGAAAAGTTCTAGCATATGATCAAAAAATCCAATTCCGGTTTCAATACTATTTTCTCCAGAGCCATCGATATTGAGGTCAACTGTGATCTGGGTTTCTGATGTCTTGCGTTCGATTTGAGCCTTGCGTTGCGGGCAGCATAAATATTTGTAAATTTCTTTCCAGGATGTTGTGACCAGGTCTGCGTTTTCGTCATCCTCATCAGATAATTTTATACCTCTGGCACCCAGATTTTCCGCCAATTCCACATCAGACCAGCGATCGCCAATTACATAAGAATTTTCAAGATCATAATCCGGGTTGTCCATATAATCAGTCAACAGACCTGGGCGAGGTTTACGAGTCGGAGCCTCATCTTCAGGAAAACTGCGGTCAATCAGAATTTCAGCAAACTGAATCCCTTCATTATTTAAAGTCGTTAGCATTTTGTTATGGGCTGGCCAAAATTCATCTTCAGGAAATGAATCAGTGCCCAGGCCGTCCTGATTGGTGATCATCACCAGTTCAAAGTCAGTTTCCTTTGCTATTTTAGATAAATTGGTGATCACGCCGGGATAAAATTCCAGCTTTTCCAGTGAATCAATCTGCTCATCTTCCGGTTCAATAATAATTGTTCCATCACGATCGATAAAGAGTACTTTTTTCATTTTGTCCTCATTTATTATAAAAATTATTTATCTCTTCTATAAGTCGAATATTTTCTTCAGGTGTGCCAATTGTTATTCTAAGGCAACCCTGGCAATGCTTCTCCCGGGTTCGGTCGCGAATAATAATATTTCGGTCTCGTAGATACTCAAATAATTGTCTGGCATTTTTAAATCGGGCTAAAAGAAAATTGGCTTCAGACGGAAATACTGTCTTTATTCCTTCAATTTTTTCAAGAGCGACTTTTAATTTTTCTCTTTCCTGGATAATTGTGCTAACAGCCTGCTCTTTGATTGATTTTTTTTGAAGCAGTTCCTGAGCTTTGCGAATTGTTAAACCGTTTACATTGTAGGGATATTTGATCTTATTCAAAACTTCGATAATTTCCTGATTAGCAAAAGCCATTCCCAACCGAATATTGGCCATTCCCCAGGCTTTGGAAAAAGTGCGTAAAACCACTAGATTTTTATGATCAGTGAGCCATTCCAAACCATTCTGTTTTTTGGTAAAATCGACGTAAGCTTCGTCCAGAACTACAATTCCCTTAAATCTATGAAGTAATTTCTGAATAGATTCGGGATCAAATATATTAGCAGTGGGATTATTTGGTGAACAGATCATAATTATTTTAGTTTGATCCGATACATTCTGCAAAACCTTTTTAGTTTGGATTTGAAAATCCTTTGATAAAGGCACTTTTTGGATTTCTACATTATTAATATTAGCTGCTACACTGTACATGCCGTAAGTAGGTGGCATGATCAAAAGCTTATCTTTTTGAGGAGTACAAAAAGCCCGTATCAAAAGGTCCAGGGCTTCATCGCTCCCATTTCCCAGAAAAAGATTG
>DATGCI010000194.1:0-10498 GCA_035312185.1 bacterium | reverse complement strand
CCTCGATGATAATGGCGACCCTATCAAAGGAATTCCCCGGCATCCAGTTCTAGAAGATGGTGTGATCATTTATTCAGGGGCCACAATTCTAGGCAGAATCACAATCGGCAAAGATGCTATCATTGGCGGAAATGTATGGCTAACCCATGATGTTGATCCCGGTGAGACTGTGATGAAGGATTAAGTACACATCTATATATAAAAATGACGGAAGAATTTTTTAATAAATGGTTTAAATCCAGTTTATTTTTTTGTAAGCATATACTGGGTATCTTTAATAAGTTTGGCTATGGCATAAAAAATTACTAAAAACTCTAGACGGCCAAGAAACATTCCAACCGATTCCGTCCATAGGATAACAGGAGGAGCATCAGGCGCCGTAATACCAATGGACAGACCAACCGTACCCAGGGCTGAAGCAAATTCAAACAGGGCACTGGACAGATCATAGTCATAAGCCAAGAAGATCAAAACACCAATAAAATAGGTCATCATATATAGAAAAATATAATTGGCGGTCTCCCGAATATATTTATCCTTTATAAAAATCTTTTTATCGCCTCGCCAAATATGATTTTCCACAACTGCATTGCGAGGGAAAAAGTAGGATTTCAATTCCCAATAAATGGATTTTACCATCAAATGGATGCGGTATAACTTGATTCCGCCAGCAGTTGAACCTGTTCCCCCTCCAATTAGCATTAAGATAATAATGGCAAATATCCCAAATAGATTCCAATCAAGGAAGGTACCAAGAGAGAAGCCAGTAGTTGAGATTGCTGAAATGACTTCAAATATTCCCCGCCGCATAGCCTGGGGCATTAAGGGATAGATTTCACTGAGAGTAAAATAACCGATCAAAGGGATAAAAATTACCAGTAAAATTCCTAGAAGACGAATTTCACCGTTCCGAAAGAAAATTTTAACCTTCCCTTTCATAAGTACAAAATGAGTAGCAAAGTTGGTAGTTCCTAATATCATTAAAATATAGGTCACTATTTCAATAGGAAGACTATTCCAGTAGCCTATGCTCTCAGATTTAGTAGAAAATCCACCTGTTGAGAGAGCTGTCATTGAATGATTGATAGCATCAAAAGTATTCATCCCAGCCAACAGGTACATAATAATTCCAGAGACAACAAATCCTGAATAGATATACATGATCATTTTGGTTGAGCGTTTCACATGGGGTAAAAGTTGATCACTACGGCCTTCGGCACGATATAGTCCAAATCCATAGGGATGAAGGACTGAGGAGAGCATTACCACAATTAATCCTGCACCTCCAAAAAACTGCATAATGCTTCGCCAAAGCAGAAAAATATGCGGGGTTTTACCTTCATCCATTACACTAAGTCCAGTTGTAGTCCATCCACTGGTCGACTCAAAAATGGCCTGCGTGAAGTTTAATTTGTCAGCCAAAACAAAAGGGATTGCAGAGCCGATTATGGCCAAAATCCATGAAATAAGTACAATTACCCCACCTTCTTTGAGAGAAAGAGTAATTTCAGAGCGCCTTTTTATAAATTTCCAAAGAATGAAACCAATCATCATGTAAATACTAGCAGGTTGTAAAAAATCCCATAAATATTGGCTATCCCGGGGAAAAAATGGAAGCACCAATAGAGGGAGCAACAGGAACACCCCAATGAACATTATCAAAACACCAATTTCTTTGAATAATAATTTATATCTACTTCTTAATATTTTTTTAAACCGGATAGCAGCTCCAACTATTTTTGTCCTGTGAGAGCAGCAAATGCTTTGCCCTGATTTTCTGTCAGAGTGATGACTAAGACTTTATCTCCTTCCAGAAGGCGGGTCTCACCCCTGGGTATCAGCACATCTTTATCTCTTATAATGGATCCAAGCACGATATCATGAGGTAGATCAAGTTGCTTGAGAGTTTTATTGAGAACTGGCGAATCTTTTTTGAGTATAATTTGAGAAATGCTAACCCTGCCCTCTTCAATTGAGATTAGGTTATTGACATCAGCAGTTTCTACTTTTTGCTCTATTAAAATTGAAAGCAATTTGGTTGTGTTGAAAATTGTTTTAATCCCCAGACTTTTAAAAATTTTTTCATTATCAGGGTTATTGATCATAGAGAATGTACCCGGGATGCCAAACTTTTTGCGGGCTAGCTGGCAAATAAAGAGATTATCAGGGTCACTCCCAGTTAAGGCCAAAATAGCCTCTGCCTTACTGGCCTGGGCTTCTTTCATAGAATCAGGGTCAGAACCATCACCGTGTATAACCAAGGCTTTTAACTCTCGCGCCAGATATTTGCAATACTCCTCGTCCTTATTGATTATAGCAATGCGGTATCCTTTGGCGTTGAATATTTTGGTCAAATGGTATACTACTTTGCCGCCTCCCACAATTATTATATCCATATTCAACCTATTAATTATTTTTAATTTGCCGGCTAAACTTATCAACCAGAAGATTGGTTGTACTAATTGAATAAACATCAAGGTCATTGTAGATAATTTCTTTGGCAGGATCAATCACTCTTACTAGAACCTGAGGAATAGCGTACAGATTTTTGGCAATTTGGGCGATCATAGCATTAACATTATCATTATCAGTAGTAATTACTACTACATCGGCTTTATCTAGCTTGGCCTCTTTTAATACCTCAATTTCAGTAGCATCGCCTTTGACTTTAAATCCAGAATATTCAGGTGCCAATTCCTGCAAGGCTTCAGGCTCTTTATCAATGACTACTACATCGGAGCCCTGTTGAGAGAGCAAATTGGCAAGGCTGGAGCCAGCCCGTCCACAACCAATTATCACAACATACATTTCTTATCAATCCTTTTTATTTTGTTTACCGCCAAAATTCATGCCCTCTTTACTATAATCTCGCTGAGTAGTTCTATCTAGATTCTCCTGAGCAGGTTTATAAGTAGGATCAAGAGAGAGGGCGGCCCGATACTTTTTCTGGGCTTCTAGAACATCATTTTCCATCTCTAGAAGAATACCCATTAAATTGAAAGCCTCAGGATTAGATGTATCCAAACTTACCGCTTTTTGCAAATATTTGAGAGCTTTTGAAAACTGTCGATCAACAATACAATTCTTAGCGTAATCAACAAATTCATCATATGTGCTCAATTCACCTTCTGACATTTCTGCTTGTTTTCTTTTTACTACGGACTCGACAACCTCAAGAATCTCATCGCAGGTAAAAGGTTTACTCAGATAATCAACTGCTCCCAATTTCATAGTTTTTACAGCAGTTTCCACAGACCCGTAGCCAGTGATCATAATCACTATTGCTCCCGGATCAACCTCTTTGATCTCCGCGAGAACATCTATTCCACCGATGCCGGGTAATTTCATGTCGAGTAGAACAAGATCGTATTCTTTTTCTCTAAATTTTTTTAGCCCTTCTTCACCATTTACAGCCGTTTCCACTTCGTAATCTGTCAAACATTTGGTCAAATTATTTCTTATATTTTTCTCATCATCTATTACCAAAATATTTTCTTTACTCATATTAAGCACTCCTTCTATTAAACCAAAATTTTAAAGATATTTTTTTATGATTCCTAATAATTTATCAGGATCGACCGGCTTGGTAATGTACTCAGTAGCCCCTAACTGATTGGCTTTTTGGATATCTTCCTCCTCAGCTTTGGCACTCAAAACCAGGACAGGGATATTCGTTGTTTTCTCATCCTCCTGTAGTGTTTCCAGAACCAGGAAACCGTTCATTTTGGGTAATCTAATATCTAGCAGGATGATGTCAGGCTGCCAGCTAAAGGCAGTCTCTACAGCATCAACTCCATTTTCCACAATTTTCAGGTCATAGCCAGCTTGCTTTAGTAACAATTTTAAGACCCTGATAACATTCTTGCTATCTTCAACCAACAATATCTTTTTCAAAATTGTACCCCTATTTTGCCAATTTCACAGTAAAGGTAAAAGTACTCCCCTTGCCTTCTTCACTATCGACCCAGATTCGGCCACCATGAGCTTCTACAATTTCTTTCGAAATAGCAAGTCCCAGACCGGTGCCTGTGCTACTATCTCTGTCCTGACCTGCTCGGACAAATTTTTCAAAAATTTTATGCTGATATTCTTTTGGAATTCCAGCACCATTATCTGAAACTGCAATATGAACCTTGTGCCCTTTTTTATCAGCATGCAATTCAATTCGGTCACCTTCTTCAGTATAACGCAGGGCATTACCAATTAAATTGGTAATCACCCAGGTAATTTTATTGACATCAGCATGAACTTCAAGGTCGATTTCTTCATCTCTAGCCAACTCAATTCCTTTCTCATCAGCCTGCTGTTCAAAGGGTTTGATGGAAGCATCAAAAATTTTCCCCACTTTTACATTTTCAAATTCCAGATCAATCTCACCGGATTCCATTTTGGAAAGGTCAAGGAGATCGTCAACCAGATTACTCAAATGCTGGCAATCCTCTTCAGCCACTTCCAGCAACTCTTTTTGATCATCATTTATTGAGCCAGCTTTTTCTTTTAGCAGCATATTAATGCCCATACTCATGGAAGTCAAAGGAGTTCGGAATTCATGGGAGACCATTGAGACAAATTCAGATTTCATTTCATCTACTTTTTTGAGTTTTGTAATATCCTCCAGCAGTGTAATCACCATAATGACCTTGCCATCTTCATCTGTAACTGGTGTGGTTGTGATCCGGAAAGTGAGTTCTTGCTGATCTTGCTGGAATTGGAGGACTTCGCCTTTTCGGTCTGAATGTTCTTCTCCAGAATCCAGAGTATCGTTGATCAATTCAAAAATATTGTCATTTTTTATATTTTCCAGAAAGTGAGAGCCAAGAACTTGTTTTTCCTTGACATCAAATAGTTGCGCTGCTTTGTAATTGATAAGTGATATTTTATTGTCATCATCAGTAACGATAATTGGATTTGAGATACTTTTTACTATTCCTTCAGATTTTTTCTTTTCCTCAAGTAATTTACTTACATTTAATTTTTCATATTCCTTTAATTTTCGGGTCATTATATTGAATTCTTCTGCCAGACGGCCAATTTCATCTTTTGTAGTAACCTCAATAGCCTGATCCAATTCGCCTGCTGCTACCTTTCTGACACTGTTGGTTAACTTTTTGACCGGTTTGATAATAACTCCGGCAATATAAAGACCGAAAATAATTGCAGTCAGAATAGCAATGCTTGAGAAAATTAGAGTAGAATAAATGGCTTTGGTAGCATTGTCATTGGCTTTTTGCTGAGACGATCGCATATGATTCTGGTTGACCATCAACAAGCGCATTGTCAGACTCTTTATTTCCTCAAAAATAGGCATTATAGAATTTAGATAGAATTCCTTCTGCTCCTGGACTGTTTTTTCTTGCGATCTGTTTTTTAACTTCGAAAATATAGAAATATACTTTTGATATTTCACATTAATGCTATCAATTATATGGCGTTCATCCTGGATTGTAATGTTATCTTCTGCCCGGGATAGATATTTCATGAATTGCATTTGGTTTTCATGAAAAATTTGGTTGGCTTTTTCTGCTTGTCCAAAAAGGAACATGAGTTCACCACTATCCTGTCTTTCCAGAGATTCCATCATTTTTTCAGAAGCAATCACACTACGGTAATTTTCAACCATGATATCTCGGATAGCATCATTCAAAGAAGAGAAATTGTAAACAGACCATCCGGCAACACCAATTATGATTAGAACGACAAGTAAATATCCTAATAATATCTTTTTTCTTAGATTAAACTTCATAACCTCTTCCCAAAATTTCATAATATTATGTTATATAAATATCCATAGGGAATTAATGTACTCAATTAAAATTGAAATATCAATATTTAGTTAATTGACCAACATACCGATATAGCGAATAACCCAAGTCTAAACCACAACTGAATAGTATCAAAAATGGGCAGTGATTTTTTTTGATTGATAAATATAAAAAGGCATAAAAAAACCTGCTCCCGAAGTAAATCTCCAGGAGCAGGTATGGGAGGAGGAGGGAAAAAGAAAATTTATTGAGCTACAAAACCACCATCAACTACAAGAGGATGACCGGTAATAAAGGATGCTTTCTTCGAGCATAAAAACATTACAGCATCAGCAACTTCTTCTGGGTCACCCATGCGTCCAATCGGTTCCATAGACTTCATCTGTTCCATGCCCTCTTCTGTACCACCTGTAAAACGGTCAATCATTTTGGTTTTTATGATTCCAGGACAGACAGCATTAACCCGAATATTCTGCTGAGCATATTCCAGAGCAGCAGTTTTTGTCAAACCGTTGACACCATGTTTACTAGCAGTATAGGCCGGAATATTGGTAAATCCAACTCGACCAGCAACTGAGGCCATATTGACTATGGATCCACCGCCAGTCTTTAGCATTTCAGGAATCTCATATTTCATGCTATACCAGACCCCATTAAGATTTATATCAATAACCCGTTGCCAATTCTCAACAGAACAATCAGCAGTAGGCGCCTGTTCACCTTCGATACCAGCGTTGTTGAAAGCACAATCCAGACGACCATATTTTTCAACTGTTTTCTCTACCATAGCTTTGACCTGATCGTGTTTACCGACATCAGTTTTGATAAAAAAGGCTTCATAGCCTTCATCTTTAATCATATCAACAGTTTTCTGGCCTTCTTCCACATTGATATCAGCAACAGCCACTTTACGGCCATTTCTGGCAAAGGCCAAAGCAGTTGCTCGGCCTATTCCAGCACTACCACCTGTTACTATAGCTACTTTTGTTTGTTCTTGCTTACTCATAATATACCTCCGTTACTTAGTTTATTTATTAATCGGTCTGCGGTCAAAAACTGTAATTTCCTGACCAGAGACCCGAGCAGAACTTATTTACGCACCTGCCATAATGGCTTGTACGTCTTCCTTAACTTCTCCAATTGGTTTGATGTCAAATTTGTCAACCAGAACCTGAGCTACATTATCGGAGAGAAAAGCAGGCAGAGTCGGACCTAATCGAATGCCTTTAACTCCAAGATACAATAAAGCCAATAAAACAGTTACCGCCTTCTGCTCGTACCAGGCAATGTCAAAGGAAATCGGTAATTCATTGATATCATCGAGCTCAAAAACTTCCATAAGTTTTAGAGCAATTACTGCCAGTGAATAGCTATCATTACATTGTCCGGCATCCAGAACTCTGGGGATTCCGTTAATGTCGCCTAGATCGAGTTTGTTATAGCGATATTTAGCACATCCAGCAGTAAGTATTACAGCATCTTGTGGGAGTTCTTTGGCAACATCGGTAAAATAGTTCCTAGTTTTATGGCGGCCATCACATCCGGCCATGACTACAAAGCGTTTGATATCTCCAGATTTAACAGCTTCCACAACTTTATCAGCCAGTTCTATGACCTGATGATGAGCAAAACCGCCTACAATTTTTCCGTTCTCAATTTCTGTAGGTGGATCACAATTTTTAGCCATATTGATAATTTCAGCAAAATCTTTGGCACCACCTTCTTCGCGGTCAGCTATGTGTTTAACTTCAGGGAAACCAACATTTCCGGTAGTAAAAACACGGTCCTTGTAAGAATCTTTGGGGGGAACCAAACAATTTGTTGTCATCAGAATCGGACCATTAAACTGCTCAAATTCCTCTTTCTGCTTCCACCAGGAACCGCCATAATTACCAACAAAATGATCGTATTTTTTGAACTTCGGATAATAGTTAGCAGGCAACATTTCTCCATGAGTATAAATATCGACTCCTGTACCTTCGGTTTGCTTTAGCAATTCTTCCATATCTTTGAGATCGTGGCCGGAAATCAGAATTCCTGGTTTGTCATTAACACCGATGTTGACTTCGGTGATTTCAGGATTCCCATAGGCTGATGTATTGGCTTCATCCAGTAAAGCCATTGTATCTACAGCAACTTTTCCTGCTTCCATGACCTTATCGATCAGCTCTTGAACCTCAAGGTCTTTTGTCGTAGCAGCCAGGGCATCAACCATAAAATCATAGATATCCTGTTTTTCTTTGTCCAGAACAGCAGCATGGTCAGCATAGGCAGCAATCCCTTTGAGTCCATAGGTTAAAAGCTCACGCAATGATCTGACATCCACATTCTCACTTGAAAGAACTCCAACTTGAGTTGCTTTTTCCTCAAAATCCTCAACATTGTCAGCATACCAGACAGCCGAATCGTGTAGTTCTGCGTTGACATCATACTTTTCTTTTAAATTTTCGCGTACCTTGAGCCCTTCTTTGATTAATGCAATTATGTCCTCGTTGTCAAAATTGACATTGGTAATTGTAGTGAACAGAGCTTTGCCAATAAATCGACCGGTTTCTTTGTCCACTTTGCCGGCTTTATCAGCAACTACTGATATTCCTTTTAATACATAGATCAAAAGATCTTGCAAATTGGCAGTGTCTTCCTTTTTGCCGCAAACTCCGGCAATTGTACAGCCTTCGTTTTTGGCTGTCTCCTGACACTGATAACAAAACATACTCATAGCCTTCTCCTTTTTAATTATTACAATTATATATGTTTAATGACGATGACCCGGGCATCACTATTCCCGGTATTAACAAATCCGTGAGGTATATTTTTTGGACTGATAACCAGATCACCTTTTTTCACCAATTCTTTTTCAGCTCCGATTTCCATTTCGACCTGACCTTCATGAATGAAAAAAGTGACATCAACCGGTGTTGTATGTTCTTTGACAATATCACCTGGTTTGAGATACATTTCTATTATTTTGGCTGTCTCATCATCTCTGAGTTGGACTGCTTTCTGGATTTCGTGCATATTTTTAACATCTTCTGAATTATTAAAATTGTTTATTTGCATATCTTCTCCCTTTTTTGATTATATTTTAATTGAGCCATCAATTGAAACGGTATAAGTGCTCATAGACACAATCTTCCCGGAGCGTTCAATAGCCTCTCTGGCAATAATTTCCGTTCCCTTACAGCAGGGTACTTCCATTTTGGCAATGGTGATACTATTGATAGTATTATTTTTGATAATGGACGCTAGCTTTTCGATGTATTTTTCTGCAGCATTATCCAGTTTAGGACAGAGAGTTATCACAATTCTATCCTTGACAAAAGTTTTGTGAAAATCAGAATAACTAAAGGGAACGCAATCTGCTGAAAGTAGAAGATAAGCATTTTCAAAATAGGATGCATTGGGATTGATAAGATGCATCTGGACTGGCCAGTTATTGAGTTTCAATTCAAGTTGTGAATTATTTTTACTTTTGTCAATATTTGTTTTATTCTCAATTGTTTTTGTTTCACTTCCCGGACAATTACAATTATCTTGCATACCCTGCCCCTTCCTGTATTCAGGTACTGAAATACCTCTTTTGATTAAAAATTTTTTCGCTTGATCCAAATATTCAGTTTCGCCATGATCTTCTAGATGCTTGAGATGGGCGATGATTGTGTTTTTACCCTGCTTAATAATATTTTCCATAACTTTGGCTTCATCATAGGGTTCTGCTTCTCTTTTTTCGATTGTTATAGCATCTTCCGGGCAATCCCCAATACAGGCGCCCAAACCATCACAATACAGATCGCTGACCAGACGAGCTTTGCCATCAATAAGTTGTAGAGCACCTTCCGGACAAGACGGAATACATTTTCCACATCCAGTACACTTATTCTGATCAATTTTTATTATTTCTCGCTTCATTTTTCCAGTTCCTTTGAAAATTCTGATAATTTTATTTTTTGTAATGTTTCATAAATCTCGTGAGAAATCTCATTCAAAGAATCATTAAAAATACACCTGCTAAACATGCATTCATCGACGCCAATTGGACAATCACCAAGATTAACCTTGCCCTCGATAACCTCATAAATATTTAGCAAATTGATCTCATCAGCCGGTTTATTGAGAGTAAAACCACCAGTTGGGCCACGATAGGATTGAACCAATCCAGCTTTGCTCAATTTTTGCAATACTTTGGCCAGATGGGCTTTGGAAGCATTTAGCCTATCGGCCAGTGTTTTAGCATTTAATTTTTCCGGTCTTCGAGCAGCCATCAAAGCCAGGCTATGAAGGGCCAGCGAGGCGCCCTCTGATATGTTTATCAGACTTTTCATTTGAATTCCTTTTTCAAGTATCTTTATTCTGGTATTAAAGTACCTAAATATTTTATTAGTGTCAAGTATTTTTTTGAATTTTCCTAAATTTTCCTAAATGGATGGGGGGATGGATGTCTAGAAGCCTGAGGTTATAAATTATTTTTGGTGAAATTTTTACTTATTACGCTTTGTAAATTTTTTATTTTGGATGGTGGGATGGTGGGGATGTTTCTGGAGGATATATTTTTCTTGAATAATAAATTGCCCCAGTCAATTTACTACATAAAATTATCACCCCTGTGATTTATTCATATTAATTACTTTCAGATAGAATCCTGAGAGGATTATTTCTTTTGTTCACACAACATCAGGGCGGCTTGTTGGCTTGAAAATATATTTTTAGGTTAAATATTGGGTAGTGCAATTGCATTA
>DATGCI010000193.1:0-17462 GCA_035312185.1 bacterium | reverse complement strand
TCATCTAATTGATCTAGAAAATCTTTGCGATTATTGATTCGTTCTTTCTCCAAATCGATAAATTTGGTTTTATATTTCTCGTATTCCTTTTGGGTAGCTTGATAGTCTTCCTGTTCCAATTTCGCTTCGATTGTGTCTATCAAATTTTTTACTTCAACTTTATTTTTGAACATCTTCTTTTCGAATTGATTCAACTCGGGGAAAAATTTTTGGCTTTGTTCAGGAGTTAAATCAAGAAATTTTGTCATCTTCCAGGTGCGAAATTTTTCCATCTTTTCCCTTCTGTGTTCAAAATCAGGATGATGCCATTGGGCATAGGTAAATGCTGTAATCAGAATTAAAATTAATCCGGAAAAAAATATGTTTTTCAATTTAAACATCTATAGCCTCCTTTATATTATTGGTTATTATTGGCTAATAGCTCTGAGTAATCGCTTTCAGACAATTCACCGGTTAAGGCCACAATATCATTAAATGACTCAGTACCTCTGGTTTCAATTAAAGAATAGGCAATGTCTGAAACATCAATATCTATCTCTTCATCAGGCAAGTATAATTCGATTTCTTCAAATCCATAATACCGATTACTTGATAAGGATAGATAAGCATCATAATATTTTTCATCTATTTTAAATTCATCCATTGTTATTTTAGATTGCTGCAAAGTGGAAGAATCATTGTTCTTGAGTCCTGTCCAGAGGACGGCAATAAGTAATGCGGCAGTTGTGATTGCTGTGGCCAATTTGAAACCAAATCTTTTTCTTTTGTTTTTGTGGATTTTTTCGTTGACCGCTACTCTTAATCTGGTTTTATAATCTTGTGCTATATTGAAATCCTGTTCACTGATATTATCTACCAGACCAGATATTTCCTGATAATAGCGACTGCATTCTTCGCATCTCTGAAGATGACTCTTCACTTGTTTATTCTTATCGGCAGAAAGAGCATTATCTATGTATAATGGTATAAGGTCGCGAAATTTTTTACAGGTCTTCATAAGTGACCCCCATTCTATTTAAATACTTTTTTAAATTTTTTAGAGCATGGGAATAATTTACTTTGGCAGAATTTTCTGAGATCCCCATAATAGCTCCTATTTGTTTGTATGGCAGATCCTGAAAGCCTCTCAATAACATGACCATATTTTGTTTTGGAGAAAGCTTCTGGACTGCTTCATGGATTTTGTTTTTAATGTCACTATTGAGCTGGACATTGTTTTCCTCAGAAAGACTTTTAATCTTGTCAAGTCCAATCAATTTTTTGGCTTTCTCTTTACGCAGGTGATTTTTACCGACATTAACTGCTATTCTGTAGATCCAGGTGCTCAGTTCAGAATCACCGCGAAAAGTTGATAAATTATCGTACACCTTTATAAAAGTTTTCTGAGTTAATTCGTCTGCTATGTCATGACTTCCGGTCATTTTCATAAATAATCCATAAATTTTATCACTATTTTTATCGACAATCTTGTTGAACTCTTGTTGTTTCTTCAATATCCAACCCAATTTCACGATTTTTTCTATATATTAGACACTATTAATTACAAAAAGTTAAATAATAATTCAAATTATTTGATAATTCATAAAGTTACCAGGTAAAACCAGAGATTTGGTAATTAAAATTAGGGTTTACCTTAGACACAATTAATTAGACACTATCGTTTTGAAAATTGCTATAATAAAAAGAAATCCCGTCTGCGCTCAGCAGACGGGATATTTATAGAGGAGGAGGGAAAGAAATTTGTAAATTTTTAAAGATGATTAGTGAGTGCACCAGGAATCGAACCTGGGACCCACGGCTTAAAAGGCCGTTGCTCTACCAACTGAGCTATGCACCCATCTTAAGCAGTCAAAGAGCGACCAAACTTATTGATAAATGCAACACATGTCAAGTGAATATTCGGAAAAATCTTGAGGATTAATCACTTCGACTGATTTATAATATAGCTAACTATTTATTAAACCAATTTGATAAAAGCCAGAGAGTCATTGCATATTTTTTTGAAATCTATATTGATTGGAAACACTTAAATTTTTTCTCCGGTATAATTCCCGCTCTATGAATTTCTCTAGTTTTTCAATTCTATCTTTGATGTAAAAAGCTTCCCAGTTGGATTCAAAATTTTCATAATCCATTTCTGAGTTATTCTTGATTCTGGCTAATAGATTGACAAGAGATTGAGGATTATAGCCAGACCGAAAGGCATAGACTGCACCGCATTTGTCAGCCTGATATTCATATTTCATCTGACGTTTTGCAGTAGCGGCTTCATACATCTGATTTGCCAATTTGGAAAGCTGGGCGGCTGTTGTGTCTTCTCCCGGAATTTCTTTTTCCAGTTCTGCAAAAGCATTCTGAGCTTCAATGCGGGGTTTTCTGGCCTTGATCTCCTTATAACCATGTTTGTGGATAACATGGCTGAGTTCATGACCCAGTAAACAGGCCAGTTCAGCCTCATTTTTTACAAAATTGAGCAGACCATTGGTTATAAAAATCATACCAATAGGAGTAGCATAGGCAGCTGGCCGTTCATCCTTTACAATGAAAAATTTTGCTGGATAATAGTATAATTCACTGTGTTCATTGATCAGAGTGCCTACATTATTGAGGTATCTCAATTTTTTCTGGTCATTGATCAACCCTTGCTGTGCGATTTGAGCTGAGACTGCCAAACCTGTTTTCTCCAGATAATTGTTGATATGAAAATCATCTTTGCTTTTAAAACGGTTCCATCGTCGATAGCGAGACCTTATTTTTTGATAATTGCGATTGTGGTAGGTCTCTCTTTTGAATTGTTGATATTCAGGAACAGTTATGATCATTCTGTCATAATTATCTAAAAATGAGATATCACCACCAGTTGGATCTATATACTTTTGAGCAAATCCACGAACTGCAGCACTTACCGAAGCACTGGAGACTGTCTCATCTTCGGAATCTTCAAAAGGCGTTGAAAAAAGCGATTCTTCCTGCTGAACTGATTCAAGGGCAGTGTGGGAAATCCAGCCAGTTTGCTCATTATACTGTATCTTTAACCATTGATCATTCTCCTGTAATAATTGCGCTTGAGCACCTTTATTGAGTACAAGAGTGACCGGATGAAAACAGCCTGGACCTTCTCTCAGATGAATATTATCACGAGCGATTTCTACAGTTTTCCCATTCAATAAATATATTGATAATATTAGAGCAGGCAATATTAATAATTTGCGCATTTTCCACCTCAATTATTTGATAGTCATATTAAAAATATTATCCTCATCTATAATATCGGGGTCTTCGAGCAATTTTTCACATCTTTTTTTATAAATTTCAGAAAGATTGTCGATTTTGTACATTTTCTGCATTTTTGCAAAGAGATGGCCGGCTTTCTCAAATTTGCGATCTTTATACATTAGGAGGGCTTCATTATGCATTTCCAGTAATTCATTCTGTTTAGCAGTAAGTTCCTCACTTCGACAAATAACATTGTAGATTTTGACAGCGCCCTGGCGGCCTTTTACGCGTATATGATCGACTTCACGGCATACAAAATGATCCTTGATCAATTCATAGGTTGAATTAGAGATGAGATTATTAGTGCCGTATTGTTTGTTGACCCCTTCCAGACGGGCGGCAAGATTGACTGTGTCGCCAACAGCAGTATAATCCATTCTATTAGGCGAACCAATGTTGCCAACTACAAATTTGCCACTAGCACCGCCTATTCTCGTGATCAGGGGAATTGAGCGGCCGTTAAGTTTAATATCTAGAGCACCGAGCTCTTCAAACTCCAGTATGCTTTTGCCAGCTTTAATGGCGTGCTCTGAACTATAGATTGGCGCTCCATAAATCGCCATTAAGCCATCACCGGTATATTTATCCAGCATACCGGAATTATTAAAAATGATCTTCTCAGCTTTTTCAAAATAGGAGTTGAGAAGTTCAACAATCTGGCCTGGTTGAAGATCTTCAGAAATATTAGTAAAACTTTGCAAATCAGTAAAGAGAACTGTGGCTTCGATTTCCTTTCCGCCCATCTTTATTTGACTGATATCCCGGGTTAATTCTTCAACTATCTCCGGATGCATATAGCGACTGAATACATTTTTGATGATCTTTTTTCTTTTGTTAACTGTCAAATAGTTAACCACTACAATTAGAATAAGAGATAAAAGTATAGATAGTTCAACAGGTATAAGCGGCAGCAGGGTGGAAAAATTCTGAAAACTAATAATATTAAGAATAATCGGTAAACCCAGCAGGGCTAGAGTCATTATTCCGGAGTAATAAATATTCCATTTAGGCCATAAATAATTAAATCCAGCCATAATGAAAAACAGGTAGAATGCTACTTGAAAAAATCCGATTTGATTGATCGTGTCACCATTTACAAAATTGGAAAAAACGGTTGCATAAATTTCTACACCGGGGAAAGGATTATCCTGGGAGCTAAAGGGTGTCGGTTTCATATCCCATAAACCGGCTGCTGTCGCCCCAATGAATACAGTCTTATCTTCAAAAATACTTTTATCAATTTTTGGTTCCTGTCCGGCCTGCCACTGCCGATAGGAATGAATCAAGTTAGCGAAAGAGATGTACTTAAATTGTTGATTGGTTCCACCAGGCCCGTACCATTTAATATTAAAAAAGCCATTTTTGGTTAATGGTATCTGATAGGAGCCGGCTTTTAGACAATTATCAAGAGAATCATAAGCAACACTATCAATATTTTCAGAAACCATGAGAGCCGATAGGGCTAGAAATGGAATGGTCGAGTTTTCATATTTGTAAAAAAGTGGAATTCGCCGACAAATCCCATCAATATCGGTGTGAAAGTTTACTATACCGGGTAGGCGGGCTGCTTTTTGAAAACGGGGAAGAGGTAGAGTGGCGCTGGGATTATTATGGGAAATAAGTTTTGGAGGAATATTTAGATCTACATTCCTAAGATTCTCTGAGTGAAATTGATTATCAGTGGCATGGGAGGAATCTTCCATTTGCATAGCCAGAACAACATTTCCTGCTTTGCGCATTGAGCGCGAGAATAGCGAATCCGAGTATTCTGCATTAATATTGGTCCGGGTAATATCAGTTTGTGGCAAAAGAACATCAAATACAATTGAGCTGGCATTGCAATAATTGAGATAGTCAATTATATAGCTATACATTAGGCGAGGAAAGGGCCACAGAATTTTATACCGATTTTTTAAAGTGTTAAGACTGTTTTGATCAATGGTGACAATAACTGCTTCATCCTGAAGCGCTGTGTCGTTATTTAGAGATCTGCTAAAAATATCATCTACTCGCAGTTCCCAGGAACGAAATACAGGCGCATTATGGACAATACCGATCAGAAAAAGACTGACCAGAGCGACCAGGATAGCATTTACTATTGATCGGTATTTTTCTGATATCATAATGCTAGTTCACAGAAATTATGGGAGCTGCTTGAGCAGTTCACCATCTAATTTATATTGGATGCCACATTTTGGGCACTCGACTTGCTTTTCAAACTTGGGTAGAATTTCTCCGCATTCACAAACCCAGCCTTTTCTTTGGGCTGGTACACCTACCATGAGAGCAAAGTCGAGCACATCTTTTGTAACAACAGCTCCAGCTCCGATAAAGGCGTGTTTCCCAATCGAGTTTCCGCAAATAATTGTTGCATTGGCTCCGATCGAGGCACCAACTTTGACCAGAGTATTATGGTAGAATTCTGCACCTCTCTGAGGATATTTACTGCGTGGATCAAGAACATTGGTGAATACCATAGATGGGCCGCAGAAAACATAGTCCTCAAGTTCAACCCCTTCATATACGGAAACATTATTTTGAATTTTGACATTGTTTCCAATTTTGACATTGTTTCCCACATTTACATTTTGGCCTAAAGTACATCCACTGCCGATCTGAGCTCCTTCTTGTACATGAGAAAAATGCCAGATACTGGTGTCTTTACCAATTTTGACATTTTTATCCACATAACTACTTTCATGGACAAAAAAATCTTTATCTTTCATGAATTGCTCCTGCTATTATTTGTAATGAATTGTGTGTCTATTCAAAAAATTCATGCAGGGCATCAATTATATAATCCTGCATTTCCACTGTTAATTCCGGATAAATAGGTAAAGCGAGGGTATGTTCAGCAGCATATTCGCTTTTGGGAAAATCACCATCTTGATAGCCAAGATATTCAAAACATTCTTGTTTGTGAAAGGGGACTGGATAATAGACGCCAAAACCAATTTGCTTTTTGCGGAGAAAGGTTTCGAATTCTTCTCTATCACCTTTTACAGAAATAATAAATTGATTGTAAATATGATATTCCGGTCGGTAAGCATTTTTCGGGGTTGTGATTCCTTCTAGATTCAAATTCTTTTTATAATATTCAGCATTTTCCTGTCGTTTTTGATGCCATTCATCCAGATATTGTAATTTAACTGACAGAACAGCGGCCTGGATTGGGTCCAACCGAAAATTGCCACCAACCATAGAGTGATAATATTTTGGGGCAGCGCCATGATTTCTCAATTTACGCAATTTATCAGCCAGCTGATCATCATGAGTAACAACCATACCGCCGTCTCCCATTCCACCTAAATTTTTGCTGGGAAAAAAAGAAAAACAACCCATTTTGCCCATGGAACCAGCTTTGAGAGGATTACCATTATTGGGATAGCGAGCACCAATAGCCTGAGCAGCATCTTCAATAACTGGGATCTCGTATTTTCGAGCTGTTTTTATAATTGGTTTCATATCAGCGCATTGACCGAATAAATGGACTGGTATGATGGCTTTGACTTTGTCTATTTTATCTTCATTTTCTTTGAGCCAGTTTTTTAATTGTTCAGGATCAAGATTATAGGTTTTAGGATCTATATCCAGAAAAACTGGAGTAGCGTTGAGGCGGGCAATAACTCCAGCTGAGGCAAAGAAAGAATAATCAGTAGTAATCACAATATCTCCCGGCCCAACATCTAGCGCCATTAAAGAGACCAATAAAGCGTCTGTTCCGGATGAAACTCCGATTCCGTGTTCTACATTACAATAATCGGCTATTTCCCGTTCGAATTCTGTAACTTTAGGCCCCATTATATAGCGGGTTGATTCCACTACCTCATCGATGGCGATTTTGACTTCATCACGAATCTCATCGAGTTGAGCATTTAAGTCCAGTAAAGGTACATGCATAAATTCTCCTGTATTTTATTTTCACGTTTCTTATCATAATATAAAAATACTGAGTGGTATCGCAAAGTTAAATTTTACATTATTACACTTTTTATTCAATTTTATTTATTTGGGACTTTATAATAGATGTATTAGATTAGAGGACATTAAAACAAAGAGGAAGTTATGGCGTCTAAAAATAAAAAAACAATCGCTCTTGTAGCTCATGATAACAAAAAGCAGGATCTACTCGATTGGGTTAGATTTAATAAAGATATACTTAGCGAAAATCGGTTGCTGGGAACAGGAACAACTGGTTCATTACTTCAGGAAAAAACTGGATTGAAAATAAAACAATTACAAAGCGGACCTCTTGGAGGAGATCTTCAGATGGGTTCCAAAATATCCAGAGGTGATATTGATATTTTGATTTTTTTCTGGGATCCACTCGAACCTCAGCCTCATGATCCTGATATAAGAGCCCTTCTGAGAATTGCGGTTGTCTGGAATATTCCTGTGGCCTGCAACAGGGCAACTGCTGACTATATTATTTCATCTGAACTTATGCACAACGAATATCAGAAAAAGATGCCCGATTATAGCCGGTATCGCAGCAGATTAAAAGAAAAAATATAATTCAGGTACACAAATGACTGGTACAATAGTTAATGTAATCACCGTAATTGTCGGCTCGACTATAGGGTTGCTTGTGCATACCCGCTTACCAAAAAAATTGCAAACCACATTGTTTCAGGGAATTGGGCTATTTACCCTTTATCTTGGCATGTCAATGGCATTGAAATCAGAACATTTGATGATTGTAATTTTTAGTCTTGTGCTGGGTGTGATTTCAGGAGAAACACTTGATCTAGAAACAAAAATGGAATCTCTGGGAGATCGTTTGAAAAAGAAAGTTCCTCATGAAGGCAAGGGCTTTACTGAGGGCATGATCACGGCTTTTCTTTTATTTTGCATGGGCTCGATGACAATTTTAGGCGCTTTTGAAGAAGGCCTGCAGGGACAGGCCAATTTACTTCTAGCTAAATCTTTGCTTGACGGGGTTTCCTCTATTGCTTTGACGGCTACTTTTGGAATTGGTGTAATGTTTTCTGTTATACCGCTATTGATCTACCAGGGCGGGTTGACTCTATTGGCAGGACAGCTGGAAACTATTATGACTGATCCGGTTATTCATGAAATGACAGCAGTAGGCGGTGTAATTATGCTTGGATTAGGGCTTGATATTTTGGGCATAAAAAAGATTAAAACGCTGAATATGCTTCCGGCGATTGTTTTTGCTGTAATTCTAGCTATTCTTTTTATCTGATTGTTTAATAAATAATGGATAATTTTTTCATTTCCAGTTAATATTTATTATTTAATGTGGCATAAATCACGGACATTGTAATTTAAATAGCTTACAATTAATTGAAACAGACTGATTTGAGTATTGTATTTATTTTGAGTAAATTATCAAAGCTATAAAATCAGAGCGATCAAAAGAAAAAAATTTTGAATTAAGGACGGCTTAGTGGTAATTCGAGAATATAAAAACAACCCATATTTTGATAATTATTGATAAGATTTATAAGGAGGCATCATGGGAATCATTAAAAAAATAGCAATTTTTTTGCTGCTTTTCGTTATTGGATTGACTCAGACTGATGTTGAAGAGATGATGAAAAAGATTGAACGGGCCACACAAAAAGAGATGGAAGAGACACAAAAAAAGGTGGATCAATATATCAGTGCTCAGGATTCAGCCTTTGCTGCTTTTCTGGAACAGGAATGGGAACTTTTTAACACTGATCCTGGCAAAGAGGTTCTGGAAAAGCCCAAACCCAAAGATATTCCCGTAGCAAAACCGGAGCCGGAAATTGAACTTTCCAAAGAAAAGGTGAAAGATATCCCAATTCCTGAAGAAGAAAAAGAAGAAGAAATCAAGCCTGAGCCCAAACCTAAACCCAAACCTAAACCAGTCCAGGAAGAAAAGAAAATTTATCAGGAAACTCTGAAAATGGATTTTTATGGAACTCCTCTTGAGATTAATTATAGCAAAGAATTCAGCACGAATCTGGAGTCACCTTTTGACAACAAAAATATAAGTGCATCCTGGAAACATCTAGCTGCAACAAAGCATGAGGAGTTTTTAAAGCAATTGAAAAATTACCGAAGCCGTCTGAATATGAACAGCTGGGGCTATTACAAATTGGTTGAACAGGTCGGCAGAAATATTAATAATGGATCAAAAGCCGATGCTACTATTTTCACCTGGTTTTTTCTGACCAAATCAGGCTACAAAGTCAGAGTAGCCTACAATGATAATAATGTCTATATCCTGATGCCTTCCAGTTCAATGTTATATTCCACTTCCTATTTAACAATAGATAGTGATAAATATTTTTTAATCAACCGGGAGCGTAATAAAAAAGACAAAATCTATTCCTATCGCCGGGATTATCCTGAGGCTGATAAAGTACTCGACTTGAAACTGGCAGCGGAACCTGATCTGACTTCACAAACCAGGCAGAAGCAATTAAAATTTGAATATATGGGACAAACTCACACCATAGAAGTTGAATATAAGCCGGCAGTAATAGATTTTTTGACCGATTATCCGCAAACTGATTATGATATTTATTTTTCAGCTCCAATGAATGATGATGGCCGGGTAGCTCTGGTAAAGTCTTTAGCACCTCTTTTGGAAGGAAAAAGTACAACCGAGGCAGTCAACCTTTTACTAAGATTTGTCCAAACTTCATTTCAATATAAAACCGACGATCTTAATTTTGGTAGAGAAAAACCACTCTTTCCTGATGAAACACTTTTTTATCCTTTCTCTGATTGTGAAGATCGCTCCATTCTTTTTGCCTATTTGACCAGAGAATTACTGGGGTTAGAGGTTATCGGCATAAAATATCCCGGACACGTGGCTACCGCAATAAATATTGAAGGCCCTGTCAAAGGTGATTATTTATCCTATAATGGTGAAAACTATATAATTTGTGACCCGACTTATATCAATGCAAATGCCGGGCAAAGTATGCCGGAATATAAAAATGTAAAACCGGAAATTGTATTTCAGTGATAATTATTAATTTATTTTTTGGGAAAGGGTGAAGATCTATTCTTTTTCACCAAGAATGTGATCAATATTGTAACCGGCGTTTTCGATCAATCGCCTATTTCGTCTCAGGAAATTCATTATCACTTCAATGCTGTTTACGTAAGTAATTCCATAGCGGATTCGGGGTTTTTCTTCTATATAAATATTGCCTTGATAGGGGAGAGATTGATTGAAAGCTTCATCTTCAATAATCTCTTCTTCTGGAGTTAAAATATATTCAAAATCAGCAGCTGAAGAAGTGGCCATGCCAATCATCTCGAAATTGGGACTATCATCGCGAATGGCAAAAACAATTCCGCCGCTCATGCCACGATTAAAAGGAATATCCATCATAAATTGGTCAGTTCTATTACCCTCCATACTGATCAGCCCACTAGAAACCATTTTGTGGCCTTTGGGGAATCCAAAAATATAAACAAAATTACCAGTCTTTAAATCACTGGCTTTTCCAATCTTGAAATCCGGTTCAGATATATTCATAACTTGACCAGTGCTTGTACCGCCTAACAGAGCAATATCTTTTCTTTCATTTTGGGCTAAAATTTCCAGGTCAACAACATTGTTATCAAGAGTCACAAATTGGGTTTGCTTCTGTTTTTTAAGATAGATATTTACATAATTTCTACTGAAATATTTGGAATAATAATCATAGATTTCTTCGGGGTAATCAATAATATGATTGCAGGTCAAGAGCAGAACCTTATTGCCGGAAATCGAGAGTAGTAATGACGTACCTGCTGAATTTCTGCTTAAATTGAAGTTATCACCTTTTTTTAATACGTCTGGTTCAGTAACATCTTCTTTATAAACTTTGTCTTCCGGAGAAAATTCATACTGCTTATAATAAGCAGTACAATTAATCATAGCGATCGAACTCATGATTCTGCCGATTTTGGGTGAACTGTCATTCAGGGGCGGATGGTTATCGTATTGATTATCGACAATCTTACTATCAATAATTTCAAAAGTTCGGCCGGGACCACAGTCCATTACCAAAAATAAGAGGCTAAATAAAACGATTTGTAATTTTGTTAAATCCAATTTCATTCTTATTCCACATTTGTATTAAAATATACGAATCTCTCTTTCAAATTGTCAAATGTAGTCCCTTACCCCTTTGATCCGGCTCGATATTTTTATTAAAAGTATAGAAATGACTTATTCTAAATTTTAAAACAGATCAATTATTTAAAAATTGGATAAAAATATAAATATAGGAAAATTATATATTAATCAAAATACTGATTAATTATTTAAAATTAAGGAGATAGATTTCAATTAAAAATAATTCCAGTAGATAAAGTTAATCTATGATTTCTATAATTTTCTTCTTTATCGGTGTAAAAATAATGGCTCTGATTGTTATTTCCGGTGGCTAGCTGGTAGCTAAGATTGAGAAACATATTCTGATTGACCTGGTAGTCAAAACCAAGACCATATAGCAGGAGCCGTTCGTATTCACCTGATAATTCTTCGATTGGCTTGCCTATGGAACGATATCCCAGGTTAATTTGTCCACGTTGGGTGATAGGAATCATCAGACCAAAGCCATAGTCTGTTGACCTAGCGAGATATTGACTGATATTATCTTTTATGCGCTTATCGGCTGAAACTCCGGCTGCATCTTCCAGGTCAGAATCAAAATCAATATCATTCCAATTGTTAATAGCAATATCCAGAGAAACAACAAATTGGTTAATGTTAAAAGAAAGGCCACTAGATATTTTGGTAGGAAAAGCTGTTTTATATTCCAGATCCTTAAAAACAAGTGAGGTGTCAAATTTGACACCATCATCCCAGTACATAGTGGTATCAATGGTACTATTCTCTGTAGCCTTAAGTTTGAGAGGTGTGGCTAATTTAACTCCCCATTTAAAGCTTTCCCCTTTATATAAGGTACCCAAAGAAAAATTCCAGCCAAAATAATCGGTTTCAATATTTTTATTTAGATTAAACCGATCATAATAGTAGAGGTCATCCCGGTCTTCATCGATTCCTGTAAATTTGAAGTCTCTGAAACCATTATAGAGGTGAAAACTCAATCCTAAGAATAGACCTTTTTCAACTTCAATTGCTCCGCCTAGATTCAATGAATTTAAACGGCCTTCTTCAATGATATCTTCTTCTAAATAATAACGGTATTCTGGATCAGACTCATACTGCCATCCTGAGCTCTTAGAAAGATAGTTATAAATAGCTCGATTTGTATATGAAATACCCAGCACAAAACTACCTCGATAAACGGGAACAGGGTAAACAAGTCCAATATCATCAAGACTGGATAACTGCGAAGTCTCATTATTAAAACTGTTATCGCTGGATCCCAGTCTTGCATCCTGATTGAATTGATCTGTTACTAGAGAAAATTGCCCCTGAAAATTTGTGACCTCACCCAAAAGGGCAGGATTGCTAATAAGTCCGTCAATTCCTCTTGAAATAGCAGTATTATTATAAGCCAGGGAAGCAGACTTCGCTCCAGCATCCTTTAAATACCAAAAAGGTTTATAAGCGTCCTCATAGGTTTGAGAAAATAAAGCGTGTATTGGAAGAAAAATTATACTAACAAATGTTAAAATGAATATACTTTTTTTTATAAAATTGAACATACTACTAAAAAAGAATTTCATAAACACAATCCTTGTTATGTGAATCTATTATTTATTTTTTCTTGCGACGTGAGCGCGAACTGCTTGAGCTACTTGAACTTGATGATGAAGAACTTCTACTCCGCGAACTGGAGGACGAGCTACTACTTCTCCGTCGAATACTGCTGGACGAGGAACTACTGCTACTACTGGAACGATGGGATGAAGACCGAGAAGAATTATTGTAATAAGAGCGGCTAGAACTGGATGACCTATTACTGGAAGAGGAACCTCGATCCCGGGAACTATTATAACGAGTCACTTTTGTATTTGTTCTATTATTCGGTACAGGCTTGATCTTACTGGGGTTATTATTATTTTGATCGTTGAGGTCGATAATTTTGACTGTTCTTCCCCTATCCAGGGCTCTGGGATTGGAATTTACATCCGGTGTCTTTTGCGGTACTGTGAAACTATTTTTGTCAAAAGATTTGACATCAACCTGTCTTTCAGCCGGTATTTTAGGAGGATTTATATTAATATCAGATTCGTCTTTCTGATTGGTGGAACTATTACCTGAACTACTTCTCTCATAAACTTCCCAGCTCTGCGGTTGATTATCATTAATGGCATTATCCCGAAAATTACCCCGTGTATATTCCTGGCGATAATTTTGCTGGTCATCTTTGGTTGTTCTGTCGCGTCCTTTTTGATCCGCTGGTCGAGCCGAGCGGGCCTTTTTATCTGAAGATGTATAACCACCATAATAATAATCTGGGTAGCCATAATAACCTGAGTAACCATAGTAGCTATAATAGCCATAACCGGAATAATAGGAACCGAAACCATAATTATAATAGGGGTCATAGAAGAAAGGATCATAAAAAGAACTGTAAAAAGGATCATAAAATGTTGAGCCAAAAGGATCGTAGTAGGAATAGCGATGATTGTAATAATTGTAAGGATAGTTGTTATAGCCTACAGAGAATCTAAAATAACTTGAAGGTCGTCGAGTTGCAAACAGGGGCGATCGGGAATAAAGTGGATAGTTCCAATAACTGGAGTAATTGTTAAATGGGGTGTAGTCATGACTCCCGTACCAATTATTATAGATATTTGGACTTCCGAAAATATAATTGTTATACTCTGATTGTTGTGGTTGAACTGCCCGTTCTTGATGGTGAACTTTTTCAGATTCAGTTCCGGGAGCTTGAAATTGTGTATAACAACTCTGGATATATATAAAGATAAGAACTAATGATAATATGGTTAAAAACTTTTTCATGGTTTCCTCCTTTTCGGATAACCTCTATACTAACCTACCTAATTTAAATGTAAGAATCAACCAATAAGTTCCCTACAATTATTACTAATTGATATTGGTCACAAAATGATTTGCCTATTCTCTCCAGTCAATAATATCAATTTTTCGACCGTTACTTGAAATCACCAGAGCACCTTTTCGGTCTGTACGGTGAACCCTGCTTCCAGTCTCTTTGTATTTTTGAATTGTTTCAGGGGCCGGGTGATCAAATTTGTTATTTTCACCAACCGAAATCAGAGCTAGCTGAGGCGCAGTATGATGAATTAGAGGCAGAATTGATGATGTAGGGCTACCGTGATGAGGAACTTTTATTATTTCTGACTTTAGATAGTTTTTGTATAATGTTAAATATCTCTCAGCTTCTTTTTCTATATCTCCAGTGAATAAAATATCAGTGTTTTTATAGGTAAGCTTAAAAGCTGTAGACGCATTATTGAAATTGGGCGAATTTGACTCTATATATTTCTGGGAAGGATGGAGAATTTGGATATAGGTCTGGTTGCCAAACTCGAAATAATCACCAGCATAAACATAATCAGTAGGAATTTTTATGGAATCAGCGAGATAATGTGTTTCAATGAATACTTTAGAATGGGAGGTCACCTTAGTTTCCCAAATTTTGTCCACAGAAAAATTATTCAGAATATAGGGGGCACCACCAATATGATCATTGTGGGGATGGGATAGAGCCAGAATATTCAGATGCTGAATGCCTTCACTTTTAAAATAGGGCGCAATTACATCTCTGGCATAATTTTTACCAAAACCACGAGTCCCACAGTCTATCAACATATTTTTGCCATTAGGGAATTCAGCATATGCAGCGTCTCCCTGGCCAACATCAAAGAAGACTATTTTCATTTTTGGCTTATAAAAAATCTTCTGCCAGACCTGAATATTTCCAGCAAGCAAAACCATAATTAGTAGATAGGCCCGATAACGCCGTTTATCGGCATTTAGAATAAGAAAAATTGTGATATAAGTTGCTAAAATAGGTAAAATATCTAATTGGGGCATTTCAATATAGGAGAATGAGAATCCTGCAAAAAAAGCGATAATAGATTTTAGTAGATGAACAAGAATATTCTGGATTTCACCATAAGCAATAGCAATTCCCGACCAGATGAATCCTAAAATTACTTGAGCAAATCCTAGAGCACCGATCAGTCCAACCAGAGGAATAGCAAAAAGATTAGCCACTATTGAAATAATTGGAATCCGATGAAAATAATAAATTGTAAGGGGAATTGTACCGATTTGGGCAGCCAGAGATACCAGAAATAGTTCGTATAAATAACGCAAGGGTTGAAATTTGATTTTATAAGGTTGAAAATTATCGGGCAAAAGGTCTTTAAATTTTCCATAAACATAGACAATAGAAAAAACTGCTGCAAAGGAAAGCTGAAACCCAACATTAAATAATTGGAGAGGCATGATCAAAGTCTGGAGCAATGCTGCCAGACCAAGAGCATTATAAATATTGTAAGGTCGCTCCAGAATTTTGCCCATTAATATACATGATGCCATTGTAACAGCACGAACAACAGAAGGTTTGAATTGCACCATAGCCGCATAAAACCAAAGGGCTAGAATGGTGAAAAAATATTTGGTTTTAAGAGGAAAGCGTAGAAACCCAAAAATAAGAAGAAAAACTAGAGTAACATAGCCAACATGGAGACCCGATACAGCCAGAATATGGATTACTCCCGAATCAATAAAGATCTGCTCAGTACGATCGGAGATCTCACCCCGTGCTCCAGTTATTAGCGCCTTTAGAATTGGGGCTGTTTCGGAATTTGTTGTTTTGTCAATTAGGGCGATTATTTTTCTTTTGACAATATCAGCCCAGCGCAGAATGGAAAATTTCGGACTGGATAGAATTGTAACTTCACTGCTATTTTCTATCCAGCAAGTGCCATAGATCTCATTGAGATGTAAATATTTGCGATAATTGAATTGGCCGGGATTGTTGGGATTCTCCGGCTGATTCAAAAAGGCAGTAAATTCTATTTGATCTCCGTGTAAATAACTTTGATCGCAATACTCAATATAAAGCTGAGCTTTGCCTTTCAAAGAATACCATTTATTAGTGTGGATTTTGACATTTTTGAGCACAAGTTGCGCAGAATTATCATGCTGGTATTTCGATTTAATTACTTTGGCACGAACCCGATGGGGGCTGGAGAAAGCACCTAGATTGGCTATATGATCCTTTGTATAGGTTGTACTTACAATGTAGTTAAGACTGCCCAGTAAAAATATCAGTATTAGCCAAAAAGATGAAAACCATTCCTTTTTGACAACAATCTCTAGAATAAATCCTGGCAATAAGAGCATTATCCAAAAAAATAAGGACATGTGGATATAACTAGCAGCAATTATCCCGAAGGAATAAAAAATAAATATAATAGCCAGGGGAAATCTTTGCACTTTCCGTATCAAAACGGATTTCCAGTTTATTGATAAACTACCAAACTGGATTAAATTATTTGAAAATGGTCAAATTGCCAAAGGATATTTCAAACTTGGATGTTTTTAGAGGGAGATTTTAGAATATTTGGCGCGAAAAGTGGATTTTACTCTTCAAATTTATTGACGATGGGGTGAATCCAGCCGCGATTGAAAGCCTTGGCAGTCACTTTGAGACACAGGGCGGCTTGAGATCGTTTGTATTCGTTTCTTCTGATTTTGCGAAGAATATCGTTAACAAGGTCTTTGTCATATCCATCTTCGATCAGTTCTCGCTTGCTTTTACCTCCGACCACGATATCATCAACAAGAGGACTAACCACTTCATAATCAAAAGGGTCAACCTGGTCAGCCTTGAGTTCGGCAGAAGGCGGCCGTTCAATGATTCTTTTTGGTATCATTTCTTGCTTATTGACCTGATTGTAATAGCGAGAAAGAGCATAGACTTTTTCCTTGCTGAGATCGGCTAGAACTCCAATAGCGCCGCACATATCACCATACATTGTGCAGTAACCAAGAGCGAGTTCTGTTTTATTGCCTGTGTTAAGTGTTAAGGCGCCCCGTTTATTGGCGAGAGCCATAAGAATATCACCCCGGATACGGGATTGGATATTTTCTTCAGCAATACCAGGTTTCGTATTTTTAAAGGCTGTTTTAAGGCTGTTTAAATAGGCTTTAAACACGTTTTGAATCGGGATGATTTCAAAATTGATACCGATATTTTCGGCCAGCTTTTTAGCGTCGCTATTGCTGATCTCAGCTGTGTATTGGGAAGGCATTGCTACGCCGGTTACATTCTCTT
>DATGCI010000192.1:0-12912 GCA_035312185.1 bacterium | reverse complement strand
CAGTTCCCCGGGAGAACTTACGCACTCGCAATGTTGCTGCAGTTATGGTCACTGCCAAAACACCCACTTTTGGTCGAATCGGAACCAACTTTGATGTAACAGTGTCTTCACTTGGTGATGCTACCAGCCTGGAAGGAGGCGTACTGCTTATGACGCCGCTGCTTACTCAGGATGGGACTCAATTTGCTCGCGCACAAGGTGCTATTTCCATTGGCGGATTTAATATTGAGACAACAGCTGGTGAAAAAGTACGTAAAAATCATGCTTTGACCGGCCGCATTCCAGGAGGAGCAACTCTGATCAAATCCTATCCTGCTCAAGAAAGATTTAATGTTGACGAACCAATCAGATTCTTGTTAAATCAACCGGATTTTATTACTGCCAGTCGGATAGCTAATAAGATCAACCAATCTTTGGATTCTCAGGGTTATCAGTCTCAGGATCAAGAATTAGCTCAACCTGTCAATGGCGGAGTTGTGGAAATTGCTCTTCCTGATGAAATTTCATCCAAGCAGGAAGCTGTCTATTTTACTGCCAGTATCGAAACTCTGACTGTTGAACCTGATGTGGATGCCCGGGTTGTCATCAATGAAAGAACAGGAACAGTAGTAGCCGGAGGAGATGTCAAGATCAGCGAAGTTATGATATCTCACGGTTCTTTGAGAATTCATATACAGCGTCGGCCTATAATTTCACAGCCTCAGGCTCCCCTCAGCAGCACAGGAAGAACAGTAGTAGAATACCAAACAAGAACAAAAGTTCAGGAAGATGTTGCTAAAACTGCCTCTGTAAAGTCAACCTCTAGTGTCAATGATCTAACTGCTGCCTTGAATGAACTGGGTTTGCGGCCTCGTGATGTTATAGCAGTGTTTCAGGCCATAAAGCAGGCCGGAGCTTTGAACGCTGACTTAATAATAATGTGAGAATATATGTCAGAAAATGTTGATAACATAAAATTTGCTTTTGATTCCAGTCTAGAAAAACAAAGCAACCGGAATTCCCGCAATATAAAACTACGGGAAAAGGCTCGTGATATGGAATCAATATTTTTAAGTCAGATGATCAAAACAATGCGAAAAACCATTCCCGATAATCCCTGGGGCGGTTCTAAAAATGATCTTCCGTCCATGATGTTTAGTTCGGTAATGGGAAAAGCCATGGCAAAATCCGGAGGAATCGGACTTGCAAAAAAGATATTTAATTCTCTGAAAGAAATGAATGATCAGGAGATCCAGGAAATTGATACCGAAGAACTCGATCAGAATCCCATGTCAGTAAACACATTAAACTTTATAAAATCGTCACCAATAGAGAGCAATAATGAATAAAGATACCCAAATTAGTCCCTTTTCAACTTTGATAGAGACGCTGGAACAGGAAATTGAACTATATTCTGAAATGGCCAATGCTATCCAGGAGAAACAGGAGGCTATAATTTCCGGCCAGATTGATAAATTACGGGATCTAGTTTCAGAGGAGAAAAAGTTTATTGATAAAAGTATGGAAAAAGCCCGGGAACGCAAGGAAATCCAATCCCAAATCAGTTCCCAATACCATCTCAACAATCCTCAACCAAATTTAAAAACAATCATAGATATTGCTCCGCCAAAATATGCTATTGAACTTTCCAATCTGCGCTATCGTTTGAGAGATATTTTAAATGATATCACGCGCACAAATAATGAAAACAAGCTGCTGCTTGATTTTTCTATCGAACATGTCAAAGGCATGGCCCAACTATTTCTAAACATTAATGATGAAGACCATGAAGTCTATGGAATGGATGGTATTGTGCGAATGAAACAGGATGACAATAAAATGCTGGATTTTCAAATATGAGGATATTATGTCAATATCAAGTATTCTAAATATATCAAAACAGGCTCTTATGTCCCACCAGTCAGCTATTGATACCACTTCCGGTAATATCTCCAATATGAATACTGAAGGTTATACCCGCCGTTTGACAAATTTCGATCAGGGTCTGGGTATCAATCAGATCAGTTCCAGTATTTCCGATGATTCAGTCGCCCGAGTCAGAGACAGTTTTTTGGAAAAGCAGTATATGCGCCAGAATTCCTATTTTGCCAGATACGATATGGACAAAACTATTTCCCAACAAATAGAGGATATTTTAGGGGAACCGGGAGAAGCCGGACTATCTAATGCTCTCTCAGATTTTTGGGGCGCCTGGGGAGATTTGGCCAATGACCCAGAAAGCCAATCGGTCAGAACCGTAGTCAAAGACAAATCCCAGGCCTTAGCCAGTACATTCAATAGAATTTACAGCGATCTGGCTCAATTGCAGGATAGTTTGCAAAATGATCTTTCCAGCAAAGTCAGCAGCGTCAATCAGAAACTAGAGCAGATTCACAAAATCAATAAGCAACTCAACACCAATCAAAGTGATGAGCTTCTGGATCAAAGAGATCGGGTTTTAAATGAACTCTCAGAGCTCATAAATATTGATACCAGTATTAGTGACAATGGCAAAGTCTCGGTCTATTCCAGCGGATTTATCCTGGTTTCAGAAAATCAAAACAAGCAGCTCCAATTACAAACCGCAGAAAAGGGTGACACTTCGAATCTTAAATTGACTCTGGTGGGCAATGAAAGTGAAGTTCAAGTTCAGGCTGGTGAAGTTGGCAGTTTGCTTGATATGCATAATGAAAATATTGGTCATTATATTGACCAGCTCAACACTCTAGCAACCAATCTCGCCGAACAGGTTAACTCTGTTCACAAAACTGGTTATAATCTGGATAATGAAACCGGGATCAACTTTTTTGCGGAAAATATCACATCTGCTGGTGATTTTCAAATCAATGAGGATATTGCCGAAGATTCAACATTGATTGCCACTTCAGACGAATCTGGAGAAAGTGGCAATAACAGCATTGCCCAATCTATTAACAATCTGCAAAATACAGGTAGCATTGAGGGCATTAATCCAGCTGATTTTTATGGTTCTCTGGTAACTGAAATTGGCAGTAAAGTACAGGAATCTGAATATTTGAGTTCTAGCCAGGAAAAAGTGGTCCAGACCCTCAAAAATCAGCGGGACTCATCTTCTGGAGTATCCCTCGATGAAGAAATGATCAACCTAACAAAATATAAACAGGGCTATCAGGCCGCAGCCAAAGTTGTCAATACTGTTAACGAAATGATGGTAACTGCCCTAAATTTAATTTAATATTTCCAGAAGGATAAAGAGGAGATTCAATGCGTATAACAAATTCCATGATTGCCCGCAATCTTCTGAAAAACATCCAGGATAATCAGCAAAGTATGTACTCCACTCAGGAGGCTGTTTCTACTGGAAAAAATATTCAGGAGCCTTCCGACAATCCAGTCGGTTTTTCTAAATCCAGCCGCTTCAGAAATACGATTAGAAAAAATGATCAATATTTGAGCACATTACAAAGTTCGCAAGGCTGGATCGATTCAACAACCGGTGTATTGGATCAAATGCATAACCGCCTTTTAGATGCTCGTGCCATTGCTACAAGGGCTTCAGATCTATCATCCGATGATGATGGCGCCCGCAACACAATGGCCAATCAGATTGAGGACATTATCAATGAATTAGTATCGCTGGGTAATAGTACACACCTTGATAAATTTCTTTTTGGTGGTACAAAGACCAAAGGTGAAAAGCCCTTTAAATATGAGAATAACACAGTGACTTATAATGGTAATACCGAAAATATCTATCGGAAAGTAGCTGATAATTTTAATGTCGCCATTAATCTAAAGGGTTCTCAACTGGTAAATGATGGAATTTTTTCAGCCTTAACAGATCTTAAAGAGGCGCTGGAAACCAATCATGGAGAGGCTATCAATGAATCCATTGATACAATTAAAGATGCTTCCGACCAAATCGGTTCAATGAATACGGCCATGGGCTCTCTGAAAACACAACTGGAAACAACCGAGCACCGTCTGGAAACAACAAATCTGAATTTGAAGTCCTATTTATCAGATACAGAAGATACGGATATGGCTGAGGCCATAACCCGTTATAATGCTCAGGAGACAGCCTACAAAGCAGCTCTTCAAACTACATCAGATGCTCTTAACTTAAATATATTGAATTTTATAAGATAATATTATGCAAAAAACACAAATCGACCAACAAACCAAACAAGAAACAAAAAATTTTGGACCTGTATCCAATATAAGTCCGACTTACAACTTCCGTTTTGGAATACCTGGCTTTGAGAATTTGCAAAAATTTGTTTTCCAGGATCTGGAAAAGTATCCTCCTTTTCAGCTTTTTAAATCACAGGAACAGGAAGATCTCAGTATGCTGGTTCTAAATGCCAAATACATCAGGAAACTAAAGGATCTCTCAATTCCGGGGCATGAATTAGAACAAATAGGTTCCAAGAATCAGGATGAGATCGAAATCTTTGTAATCTTGAGAGTTGATCAAGCGACGAAACAATTTGTCGCCAATACAAAAGCCCCATTAATCATTAATCTACAGAATAAGCTAGGGAATCAGATAATTATTGAAGGACAGGATCTGGAAAGCGCTTATCCTCTGGAAATTAGCAATGAAAATGACAATAATGAATAAAATATAACCCAATCTCCAGGGAGGGAGAATGTTAGTACTAACAAGGAAATGTGATGAAAGTATTCGAATTGGAAATAATATTTCAATTAAAGTGTTGGAAACCTCGTCTGGTTATGTCAAACTCGGAATAGATGCCCCTCGTGATATTCCCGTCCACCGAGAAGAAGTCTATCAACGTATTCAGGAGGAGAATAAGGCCTCACTGGTTTCTGATAGCTTTAGTCCTGATATACTAAAAGATATTTTAAATAAAGGATAATTGTTATGGATGAAGCCTCACATCGCTGGATAACACCAGAAGGAAAAGAAATCAGAGCCGACCATTTTATGGGTTTAATCTTAAAATATTTAAAAGCCCGATTATTAAGTTATGTCAACATTTTTACAAATACAGGTTGAATTAGGTTGATCTGTCATAATTCTCAGTTTTGATTTTAGCAACTTTAGAACATTAAAAAAAGGTGCGATTTGTACACATCTAAAAATCCAGAACAGATGCCCGGTCATTACTTTCCCTATTTTAAGGTTAGAGAAATGACACCAATCTGCGTAACCGGTATGCACCGTTCTGGCACCTCTATGGTTACCCGCCTTTTAAATTTATGTGGTATGTATCTGGGTTCAGAAGATCGCATCATGCCCAGTCATTCTACCAATTCCAAAGGTTTCTGGGAAAATCTGGATTTTGTTGAGATCAACCAGACCATTCTAGAGGCAATGGGAGTTAGCTGGGATACTGCTAAACAGTTTAAAAAAGGCTGGTACGATTCCGATCAACTTGATCATATTCGATTACAGGCTTATCATGTTGTCAAAAATTTTTCCAATATTTATCAATGGGGTTGGAAGGATCCCCGCACCAGTTTGACTCTTCGTTTTTGGAAGCAGATCATGCCAAATATGAAAGTTTTAATCTGCTTGCGAAATCCTATAGAAGTAGCTCTTTCATTACAAAAACGTAATTATTTTACCATTCAATATGGTTTAAATCTATGGTGGAATTACAATAAGATGCTATTTTCAGCCACTAACCCTGAAGAACGCATTGTTACCCATTATGAAACATTTTTCCGACAACCCGGTAAAGAATTAAACCGAATTGTAAAAGGTCTGGGACTATCGGTTGATAAAAGACAGGTTAAAGCCGCCACTTCAACCATTTCTAGTAATCTATGGCATAATAGAGATTCAAGTTCTATTGATGAAAAACTGGAAAAACATCCCCGGATTTTTGAATATTATCAGGAATTGTGCCTGGAAACCAATCATTCTCCTTACACTAATATTAAGGCTGATAACACTAAGGAAACTAAATCCATAAGCACAAAAATTTCAGAAACAAAAAATTCACAACCCGGATTGGTTTCAATCATCATCCCGGTTTTTAATAAACTCAATTTTACCCGAAACTGCCTCCAATCTCTGATCAAGGAAACCGAATATAATCATTATGAAATAATTGTTATAGATAATGCTTCCACCGATGATACTGCCTATTATCTGGATAAATTAAGTAAAAAGTACTCCCATATTAAGGTGATTTTCAATGCAACAAATCAGGGTTTTGCCAGAGCATCAAATCAGGGAGCTCAAGCGGCTAATGGAGAATATTTACTATTTCTGAATAATGATACAAAAGCTCTGGCTGGCTGGCTTCAACCGCTAGTAAATGTTCTGGAGAACGACCCGGACGTTGCCGCAGTAGGCAGTAAACTTCTATTTCCCGATAATACTATTCAGCATGCCGGTGTAATTATTGAAAAAAATAATAAGACAAAAATAGATGTTGTTGGACGTCATATCTATTATAAACGTCCGGCTTATTTTCATGAGGCTAATCAAATGCGCACCTATCCTGCCTTAACAGCAGCCTCTCTCATGATCAGGTCAAAAAATTTTTGGAATGCAGAGGGCTTTGACGAAAGTTATTGGAATGGATATGAGGATATTGATCTGTGTTTCAATATTGGCAGACAGGGGGGCAAATTAGTTTATCAGCCTTCCAGTGTTTTAATTCATTACGAATCTCAGAGTGGACCTGAGCGCTTCAGCAAAATCAATGAGAATGTTGCCCTTCTGCAAAAAAAATGGAAGGACAAAATACAACATGACGCAGTAGTCAATCAGGAAGGGAAGATAGAACTTGTAGATGATAATAACATTGGAAAATATAACATCCCTAATCAGGACTCCCCAAAAAAGAAATCAAAAAATAAAAAACCACTGGTATCAATTGTTATTTTAACCTGGAATGCTCTTGAATACACTAAAAAATGTTTTAATTCTATCCATAAAAATACATCAGTGCCCTATGAGATAATTTTTGTTGATAATAATTCATCCGACGGAACTCAAGAATATTTAAAGAAAGCCAAGTCCAGTAAATCCAACATAAAAATTATTCTTAATGAGAAAAATAATGGATTTGCTGCTGGAAATAATCAGGGCATGCAAAAATCAGAAGGCGAATATATAGTTCTGCTCAACAATGATGTTTTAGTATCGAGAGGATGGCTGCAGAGAATGGTAAGATGCGCTCGTACTCATTCCGATATTGGATTAGTTGGTCCACTCACCAATCGCATCAGCGGAACCCAGATGATCAGCAAAGTGCCCTATAAAGAACCGCAAAATTTTCAACAATTTGCCCAGAAAATTGCCAAACAGCAGGCCTATAAATATACACCACGCCGAAGGATTGCCGGATTTGCCATGCTCATCAAACGCAAGATCTATGAAGAAATTGGTGACCTGGATGAAAATTTTGGCACAGGTAATTATGAAGACGATGATTTTTGCGTTCGTGTGACTAACGCCGGATACAAAATTTATGTAGCTGAAGACACCTTCATTCATCATTTTGGTAGCCGCACTTTTCAGGCCAATCAAATCCACTATCAGGACAATTTGGACAATAATGGAAAATTATTCCGAGAAAAATGGCCCGAAGTTAATCTCGATTGGTTGTATGAAAAAGATGAAATGATTTTCCAGTACACAGATCGTTTAAATCGCCAAAGCATCGAACAATTAAACACAGGGAAATATGATCAGGCCAAATTGGGTTTCAGAGATGTTTTGGAGGCCGATCCTATCAATACCGATGCCTTGTTTGGATTGAGTATCTGGGCAGAGACCAATGAAAACTACGACACTTCAATAAAATTATTGAAGAAGATATTAAATATAAATCCTTCCTATTACTATGCCTATAATTTACTGGGCAAAATATCATTTGACTATAAAAGGCCGGAACGGGCCTACAATCTTTTTAAAAAAGCGCTTAGTTTGAAACCCGATTATATTAATGCCCGCCGCAATTTGGGCGTAGCTCTTACCAGGATGGGAAAACATAATGAAGCTCTTCAGGTATTTGAAGAAATTATCAAAGAATTTCCCGAAGACCGCAAGAGTCTGCAACACTTAATTACTCTCCACACGGAACTAGATAATACTAAAGAAGCCCATCAATATGCTGAAATGATCATCCGCAAAGATTTTCCGTCTAATCCTGAAGAAAGTAGTAGGAATAATTTGAGTAAAAATGAGGAAAGGATAAATAATGGTTAAAGACAATTTTGAAAGTGATTTACTCGATAAAGCGATGGCTGCCAAACAGAATAAGGACAATCAGGTAGCCATGGAATATCTAGAAAAAATTCTGGAGAAAAATCCAAAAAATGCCCGCGCCTTGAATATGGCCGGAATAATATTTTATGAAAGAAAACAACTAGAAAAAGCTCGCGATAGCTTTTCCGCTGCGATTCATAGTGACCGTTTACTTATAGATGCCCAGCACAATTATGGAGAAACCTTGATTGCTATGAAAGATTATGAGAATGGGGTCAAAGCCTTCGCTCACATTCTGGAAAATCATCCTGAGTACATTCCTGCTATTCTGCGCCTGGCTCATCTTTCAGCAGAAGCCGGTCGGCTAGATAATGCAGAATCCTATTGCAAACAGGTTCTCAAACTAGATCCTGACAATGAACAGGCTCAAAAGTTGATGGATCTGCTACCTAAATTACGAGCCCGTCAGCAATATAATACAAGGCAGCCCGGTCATCAGGATGAACTTTTTGAGCAAGCCCTAACTGCTCGACAAAAAGGTGAAAATGATAAGGCCTTTATGATCATTAATGAGATTCTAGCCAGTAATCCTAATCATGCAAGAGCCTATAATCTGGCTGGTAATATCTTTATGGAAAATGGTAAGCTGGAAAATGCAAAAAAATCCTATATTGCTGCCATTAATTGTAATTCCGATTTTACCGGTGCCCAGCATAATCTAGCCAACACATTTAAAAAATTGAAAAAATTTGATCAAAGCCGGAAAATTTACAAGCAGATTATTGATCAAAATCCAGAAGACATAAAAGCTTTGATCAACCTGGCAGAAGTCAATCTAAATCTTGGTTATCAGAAACAGGCTCACAAATGTGCAGAAACTGTTCTTGAAAAGGAGCCAAATAATGCCAGAGCCCGGGATTTTTTAAATCAGTAGAAAAATTTTCAAACTTATATATCAAATACCCGAATCTAAAACCAATTGCAGACAAACTACAGGTTGTTGAAAATGGATTTTAGCAAACAGCAGGCGAAGAGAAAATTTAACAAAGATGAAATCCTCTTTGAAGAAGGTGACTCCGGGCATTCAATGTTTGTTCTACAAAATGGAGAAGTCGAAGTCTATGTAAAAAAAGGCGGCCAAAAGGTCGTTCTGGCAAAACTGAGTCCCGGCTCAATTTTCGGTGAAATGGCCTTAATTGACCGCAAGCCTAGAACAGCCACGGTAAAGGCAATATCAGAAGTCAATTGCCTGGAAATAAGTGAATTAAGATTTAAACATTTGCTTGGTAATGTACCCAAATGGATGCGAACCTTTTACAATATTCTTGTAGAACGGTTGCGGGCTATGGATCACAAGCAGTTAGCAGCCGAAGATTCTTATCAAATTCCACGAGCAATCTATAATATTTATCTAATTCTAAAATCAGATTCACCCGGTAAGGCTAAAGAACTAGTTGTAGAATGGCAATCTCTCATAAAAAAACTATCATTTTTGTTGGATACTTCTTACCAGGAAGTTGACAAACTGCTTGCAAGATTGTCACAAACCTATCTGGCTGAAAATATAAAAAACACATCCAAAGATCGATTATTCCAGATCAATGATATTTCGCTGTTTAAAGAATTTGCAGAATTCTGCCGCAAAGGTGATTTCAAGAAAAATCCTAAATTCGAAAAGATCATAAAAACATTGCAGATTTAAAAAAGCTAAACCCACCATGAATAAAAGCAGCCTGTCCTTATGTATGATTGTAAAAAATGAAGCCGAATCACTGGCTGATTGCCTCCAAAGTGTGCAGAATATAGCAGATCAAATTGTGATTGTCGATACTGGTTCTAGTGATGAGACAATATCGATTGCTGAAAATTTTGGAGCCGAAGTTTATAATTTTAAATGGCAAAACCATTTTGCTAAAGCTCGTAATCATTCTATCAGATATGCTAACGGAGACTGGATATTATGGATGGATGCTGATGAAGAATTAATGCCGGAATCCCAGGAAATATTAATAAATTTATTGAAAAATGAGTACAGACCAGTTGCCTATAAAATCCAGATTCAAAATCTGCAAAAAGATCAAAAAACTGTAATAATTTCTGATGCTCATCGCCTTTTTACTAATAACCATGGAATCCGTTTTTCCGGTCGTATCCATGAACAAATTTCACCCAGTATTAAAAATCTGGGCGGAGAGATTCGAAATTCAAATGTAAATATTTTCCACAAAGGCTATAGTTTTACCGATGAAAGAGAGTCAAAAAAACAGTCTCGCAATAAAAAACTGCTCATCAAAATGGTTGAAGAGGAACCGGACAATGCTTACGCCCACTACACACTCGGACAATTCTATGGAATGAATGACAAACATAAAAAAGCTGTTAAGCATTATAAAAAAGCCTATCAGATTGATAGCCTGCCTACCAATATGACAGCCTCGCTTTTAAATGTTTTGGGCGAGGAGCTTTTCAAACAAAACAAATATATTGAAGCAGAAAATTATATTGAAAAATCTGTTAAGATCACTGAAAGACAGGTGGCTGCTTTCTATATCAATTATAAATTGGCTCAGGCCAGACATGAGACTGAGTCCGCTATTCATAATTTAAAAACCATATTGAAAAACAGTCGTTTAATCCAAAACTCCGGGAAAAAGATTTCTACTGATGTATTGATCGATAGCGATAAAATCCTGAATGTGATCGGAGAGTTGTATGCCTCGCAGGAAAATTTTATAGAGGCGGAGGAGTTTTTCAATAAAGCCCGAAAAAAAAACAATAAAAACAAGCGGGTTCAAAAAAATTTAATCAAACTGGCAATCCAATCAAGTAATTGGCAGAGATTGAAAAATCTGCTAAATTTCAGAAACTGGGATGACTCAGATCTCGATTTTTTCCATAAACAGGCTAAGTTACTTATCAAAAGGGGACAATATAAAATTGCTCTATTATTCTACGAGCAGATTCTTGCTATTGATGCCGATAACATTCTGGCTATAAAGAGAAAGGCAGGGCTTTTTGTTAAAACTGGCCAGAAAAGAAAAGCAAAAGAATTGGTTATAAAATTGCAAAAATTGAAGCAGTAGAAAATTCATCCAATAAAATAGAAATAATAGCACAAGCAAAAAAAATTAGACACAAAAAACCGCACAGTCCAATTTTCCTTCTACTGGACTTTGCGGTTTTAATAAATTTTTAGGTCATCAACCTATTTTATTCAGAAAACAGATCTTCAAAAAGGCGCGGATTTAACATACGTTCGGCAATTTCTTCCAGAACTTCTTCCGAATCGTACTTTTCCTCTTCTATATTCTTTTTAATCTCATCAAGGCGCTCAGCGGAGATCTCTCCGACTCGCTCTTGTCCTTCTACTCCGGACTCAACATTGTCAACTGGAGCTTCTGGTAAGGAAGAGGTCATATTTTCGACAATTTCATTGATGACTTCAGGGTCATCATAATAATTGTCCTCGACTCTCTGGTGAACTTCAAGCAATTGTTCCTTATTCAGATTATCTATCTGATCCAGAGATTCCTGATAATCTTCAATTCGGGAGGCACTTTCCATTATCGACTTACCTGAAGAGGAAATTTCAACTCTATCAGTTTGACTGGTTTTGCTCCCCGATGCCGATTCAGTTTTTTGTGATGAGTTCTTAACCTTTTCTGAAGAGGTTTTTCTTTGCCGATCAACCTTTTTTTCCTGATCAGTTCGCTTAAATTTTTTGAATGCGTCGGGAATATCTCTTATTATCGACATCTCGTCACCCTTCTATATCAACTAACTTACTGGTTCCCTGCTTTTTATAGGAACCCTCATTTCTAATATCGGCAACTTTATTAATATCTTTAACGATTTTTTCCTTTTTTTTCGATAAAATATCCAAAATTCTGGCATCAATTTCAACTAATTCTCTGGCTACTCGGGAAATTTCCCTTTTTAGCTTTTTTTCCTGGCTGGAAAACTTCTCAGTATTTTTGTCATCTTCCAGCTTGATAATATTTTTTATTAAATTTTCTCTGTCATCCAGGAATCTACCAATTTCCTGAATAGCCAGTTCTTCTCTTTCTTGATAATGTCCCAAAAATTTCTGAGTGTTTTTGAGAATATTTTCCAGATACTGAAGTTCTTCCTGCAATAGAAATCTAACTGAGTTTTGATCCATTTAAACCTTTCCCTGATATATTAAGCCACGAATTTCTTCAAGATTTTTAATTAACTTTAGCATTTTTTTAGGGGGAATTTGTCGGATCACCTCGTTGGTTTCTTTATCTATTACATAAATAATCGGACGCTGGGATTCTTTATCCACAGAAAATGAGAGCCTGGTATTAAAGGATTCTACATATTTCTGAACTTTATCCATTAAATTGGCCATATCATCGACTGTAACCTCACCTTCTTTTCCCTGACTTTCTGATTTCTCTGCACCAGACGTTTCCAATTGTTTACTTTCAGTACTTGAACTTTTCCCGGCAGATTTAGTTTTGGAATTTTGGGACATTTCAAAATTATCATTATGATTTTGAATACTTAAATTTATTTCAATTGATTCTATTTCTTTCATAACAGCACCATAAAAGTTTATAGTTATTTATATTAGAACATGGAATTAAAAAAACTATTCTGATTATTCAATTTGGTCATCATTTCCTGAATTTTTGAATATTTTTGCCGTAATTGCTGCTCACGCTGGGCAAGAATATCGTCCCACATACTTATCCGATCATCGAGGCTGACTATATTACTCTCAATATTATCCT
>DATGCI010000191.1:0-3022 GCA_035312185.1 bacterium | reverse complement strand
GCAACGTTGCGCTCAAGCTTGGTGTCCAGGGCTTTATAGACCTGCCCCATGCCGCCTTCACCAAGCTTTTCAAGGATCTTATAATGGGAAATTGTTTCGTGTTTCATCATAAATCCTCCCCTATCCTCAGATAGTACTTCTGATTCAATTTGAACTCCTTATCAAACGACAGATATATCCAACCTCTCTTACATATCTTTATTCAGAACTACATGGCTGCGGCAGTTTTAAGCTGCTATTAATTTTACTGCACGAATACTAGGTTTCTGGCTATTAAAATCTTCAGGTCAACTGTGTGTAATCCCCTCAAATAATTTGACCTGCTACCTCTTGTTAACATATTCTCTTAAATAACTCAATATCAGAAAACTCACTAAAATACATCAGAAGAGGCTTTCGCATTCCCCCCCGACTGCACACTGTATGTGCGGACCGACGGGTTAGGTACACTCATTGGTCAGTAAAAAGAACCGACTGATAGGTATTTCAAAGCCTCCATATACAATACTTAGTTACAAAATAAATAGGCTATAATACTAAACTAACCATGTAGAGTAACAACTGGTATATATTAATGATATACCAGTTATTCTAATATAGAAAAAACCACCACTCTATTGATTCTGTAAACTTTTTCTCTTGGCAGTACTTATAGTAGCATTAATCAGTCCTATGATTAAGCCCAAAATCAGTGCAGCAAATATTCCTATATCATTAAGCGGATACTCGGCATAGAATACACCGGTTGCAATGAAAAGCATTCCTGCTACATAGATTAAGAATTTCCAGTTTAAAAAAAAGTAGGAGGGAATTTCATATTCTTTTGAGAACCACCTTTTAAAACTTTTGTAAGTAAAGTAAATACCAACTGCTATAAAAAAATATATTACAAAATTCATAGTCCAAAAATTAATATTGCCATTATCTATTCGTCACTTAGGAAGCTTTAATTTTTATCTTTAGTCGCAATAAATTGGTCTCTCAATTTCAGCCGCTACATCAAGTGTGCACATTGCCGCTAAACCACCAGCACACCAAGGACCCAAAGCCATGCAAGCGAGCAACTCAGCTCCTCCAGATTCTGATAGATTATCCTTAACGCATGAATCCCAACTTTCGGCAGCGCAACACTCATCCCATTCAGGATTAGCGCACTCTGAGGAACCTAAGGTCATAGCCATCATTTTTGAGCTATTGGAAATTATCTTCTCTCCTTTAGTTTCTAAATCAACAAGTATTCTTCCATCTAATGCTGAATAAGTTAAATTAGTTTCTAAATCTTTAGCTAATGAAGCATCATCCTTAAGTTGTTCAGGTGTTAAATTACTGTAACCTTGGAAAAGTAATTGTCTGACTGTACCGTCACGTACATAAGAAATTAAAAGCTCATTTTGATTTTTATACTTGGGTAATTCTTTATTCGTTGAGGTCATATTGATGGAAGTTATATAGACATTTAAGCCAGATTCAAATTCCATATACTTAGTATCTTCCCAATTAACTTTGGATATGCTTTTACTAAATTTGTTTTCTTTGTTTAAATAATTATTTAAAAATTCAGCTTCTAAAAGATTTAAATTTGGATTTGTTTCTTCTAAATCTTGATCAATAGAAACAATTTCGTGCTGAGGAAACAAATTATTAAATGTACTTACATCAGAGTTACAACCAATACACTCTTTTTCTTGTGCATCAATTTTAGAATCTTGGACTCCGCACGAATTTAGTAAATAAGTACTTAACATTGTTAAAATAAATATCTAACAAAATAATTTAAAATTTCTCATAAGTAGCGTTCTTTTGTTAATAGATAAATAGAATACTTTTATATAATTAATAAATATTTTATTTGCAATAAAAAATTCTTTTATAGGGCATTGTAAAACCTTCTATTATTTCAAATTTTGATGGTTGATTTATGATTTTCGTCAACGAATTCACAGATTGTGCACTTTAAAATGATCACGGATACACATGAACAACTCAGCATTTTAGATCAGTAAACCTGATATTATTTCCAAGTCTCGCCATATTCTAAACGCTTTTAAGGGGTTGACGAGTGGATCGATTGGAGGCCCTTTAGGTGCTTGGCCGTCGCATTGACAAACCCGGCTCTAAAGGTGGACAGCCACACATACTGATTCGCTGGATGAACCGCGCCGTACGACATCACGGCGTTAGAAGACTTGGTGTATGAGGATGAACGCAGTCTGTTTGGAGATAAAGCCTACGACCGCGAGAGCTTCAAATAGATGACCCAGAACGACGGATGGTATTACGTAATTCTGGACAAAGGAAAACGAGGTGCCCCACTGAGTTCTACTCTGATAAAACGAAACAAGCGTTACCAGTACGATCTTAATGAAAGTACTGCCCCCTGTTTTGAAATCTTTCCCAATTATGTAGATTGACCGATATTGTACCGTTTGCCACAAATTTTGTAAGCTTATGAGCGGCAATACTTGCTAATAAAAGAAACCTCCGGTGATTATGGGACAGGAAACGTCTGACGAATCGGACCGCGACCGCATCGAGAAACTCGAACAGCGGGTGGTACAGCTCGAAAAGATTGTTGGAAACCGTGTTGATGAAAATCATACCACCCAAGATCATTCCTACGCTCAAAGCAGCGAAGCAAAGTCACAGTCTCATGGAAATGAGTCGCGCGGCTTCGGCGGCAGAATCAGCGATAGCTTCACCATGCCGGCTATTCTTAAAGAAAACTGGCTGTATTGGATCGGTGTGGGTTTACTTCTGCTGGGCGTTATATTCCTGTTCAACTATTCTGTAGAACAAGGATGGCTGATTCCACCTATCAGAAGTGCGTTTGGTCTGCTCTTGGGAGCAACACTTTTCTGGCTTGGCTTTAGTAAATTTTCAGGAGAAACCATCCGTCAGTTCCTGATGGGAGCCGGAATTGGCGCGTTCTATATCACGGGCTTTGCCACAATTCAACTTTACAGTTTCATAACCTACCCGGTTGCTTTTAGTTTTATGATTGCCGTGACTGTGCTTTCATTTG
>DATGCI010000190.1:0-2111 GCA_035312185.1 bacterium | reverse complement strand
TGTTAGATAATCAGAATCGGTTGTTGGAAGCCCAGAAAACAGCAAAAATTGGCGACTGGTCCTGGCAACTTGAAAAAAATGAGCTGACATGGTCTGATGAAACCTATAGAATATTTGGCCAATCTTCTGAAACATTCAAAGTGACCGTAAAATCGTTTGAACAAATGATCCATCCTGATGATTATCAGAAATTTCAGGCAGAAAGAGAGGCTGCTTTAAAGCATAACAGAGCCGTCGATATAGAGTACCGTATTGTGTTGCCGGACAATCGTATTCGATGGGTCAACGAAATTTCATCAGCCATACAAGCAAACATGGATGAAATTGTAAAAATTGGCTCTTTTCCATTTCGTGTGGGTAAGTTATTTTTATTACTTAATTGCAACATTGGGGTTTACGACTTTAAAATTCAAGTCACCGGTTACCAAAAAGACTACGACTCTGAAGTATCGAAATGTTCTAAATCCCCTTGCCTTTGCTTTGGCCGCTTGAACGATAGAATTGAGCCCTTCTAAAATTCCATTACTGATCTGCGATTTTTTCCATGCAAGGACACCATCCCAATGCCTTTTAATGGTTTTGGCTGCTTTTATAACTGGATCAAGGCGGCTATGGGTAGCCCAAAAATACCATTTCTTGAGCATGATTTCGAAATCTTCATCTGTTGAAGCTTTGTATATTTCCTGAAAATTTTCCCTGATATGAAGTGCTCGAATTGATTTCAAATTCAGTTTTGAAAGTTGAAGTTCTTCTAATTTTTGTCTTTGATTTTTTGTTAAATTTTGTTCGTTTTTTAATAAAACATAGCGGGCGTTTGTCAGAATGGGCTGGCTTAATATTTCTTCCCTTCGCACCTGATCAACCGCACCGTTAATAATTTTCAAAATGTGAAATTTGTCGAAGGTTATCGCGGCATTCGGTAAGAAAGCTTTAACCCCTTTGATGTAGGCAGGAGACATATCACAGCTTACATCCTTAACTTGATTCCGGTTTCCGTTGTGAGTTTCAAGGGATTTAACAAAATCATTGACTGTCTGATTGTCTTTGCCATCAGCCACATGAACGGTTTTCCCCTTGAGCATATCAACAAAAAGGGTAATGTACTTATGTCCTTTGGCTCTGCTGGTTTCATCCATTCCGACAGCGGTGATGTGGGAATAATCTTCAGATGCAAGGGCCTTATCAACATATTTTTCCAACATGCGCCATATTTTATTATCGGATTCCTTGATGATTTGACAAACTGAATGAACAGGCATATGGGCGCAGAGCTCCATTACCAAGGCTTCAAATAACAGCGTAAAACCCGAAACAACTCCAGCCCATGGCGGGGAAATCAATTCAGTTTTGTTTCCGCCAAGATCAATGCGTGGTGTTCTACAGTTTATATAACATTCATGTTCAAAAAAATTAAGATGCCTCCAGGTCTTATCCAGTGTGTCTTTGACCTTGTATTTATCAGGAAAAGTGGGATCAGTTGAAGGGAAGGTACTACCCCGGTTAAAATCAATATAAATATCAAGTCTCTTTGAAGCAGCATCAAACTGGATTTCTTTGACGTACCAAGGTGATTGGATAGCAAGGGCTGCTTCAAATATTCGTGTCTCGATCATAGTCTGTTATTCTCAAATTAATGGTTTAAAAAGGAATCGCTTCGCTCAGTCAATTGGATGGGTTTTTAAGGCATGGGCAGAAAAGCTTGAATAATGATGGGGGACAGCAATAAAGGCTGTCCCCCATCATTTGTAGCATTATTCAATGCTATCTGCATCTGACTATCCCTTGTCGAGTTCCTCCCCAGGATTGCTCGATTCCGTTTCATCAGATGCCCGTATATTATCATTTTCGATATTGAAATCAAAGCTCATTTTTTGATAATTTTCAAGGCAATAATCAAAGCAGTTTTTTTCCGATATAGTAATTTTACCCACACGAAATGGAAAAGAGGCATTTGGACCATGCAAACTCCAGGTTGCCTGGCAATGATTTGATGGCGGAACTCCGGCGGATGTATCCCGGGTATGCTTATATTTTGCCGAACGCCTCCGGGACAAACATCAACGAATAATACATATGAGTATCTCCAATATTCATGCCCAGCAAGATATTTT
>DATGCI010000189.1:0-16697 GCA_035312185.1 bacterium | reverse complement strand
AAAAATAAATTTTCTCTCATATAATTTTTGTAATATCAGGATAAGGAGAAATAATAATGAAAATTCTAGTAACAGGGGGCGCAGGATACATTGGCAGTCACACCTGTGTTGAATTACTTGAAAATGGCCATAATATAGTTGTCGTTGATAATCTTGTCAATTCCAGCCAGGTTGCATTGAAACGCGTTGAAAAAATTACCGGAAAACAAATAGCCTTTCACAAAGTTGATATATTGGACAAAAAAGCGCTAAATAAAGTTTTTGATCAATATAATTTTGATGCGGTCATCCATTTTGCCGCTCTCAAGGCTGTTGGTGAATCGGTTGAAAAACCTTTACTATATTATCATAATAATGTTTCTGGTTCGCTGATTCTTTATGAAGTTATGCAGGAACATAATGTTAAAAATATTGTATTTAGTTCCTCAGCCACAGTGTATGGTGATCCAGATTCAGTTCCCATTAAGGAAGATTTTCCAGTCACAACCACCAATCCCTACGGTTCTACAAAACTGATGATGGAAACAATCCTTCAGGATCTGCAAAATGCTGATCAGGAATGGAACGTAGCCCTTCTCAGATATTTTAATCCGATTGGAGCCCATCCCAGTGGGCTGATAGGTGAAGATCCCAACGGCATACCTAACAATCTCCTTCCTTATATATCTCAGGTCGCTGTGGGAAAACTGGATAAATTACAGGTTTTCGGCGACGATTATCCTACACCTGATGGTACAGGTGTTCGCGATTATATCCATGTTGTTGATCTGGCTCGCGGGCATCTGGCTGCCCTCGATAAATTAAAAGGAGACCCAGGAGCAGTCATCTACAATCTCGGCACCGGTAATGGTTACTCTGTTCTAGAGATGATCAAAGCTTTTGAAAAAGCCTCCGGTCGTAATGTACCTTATGAAATCGTTGATCGACGTTCGGGTGATATAGCCGAATGCTGGGCCGATCCAGGCAAGGCCAAAAAGGAATTGGGTTGGGAAGCAGAATATGGTATTGATGAAATGTGTAAACACGCCTGGAACTGGCAATCTAAAAATCCAGATGGATATAAATAGAAGTATAGAATTTAATTATTTTTTGTGAAATAAGTTTATTGACCGATTAGTAATTTAATAATTGATTTATTAGTTAAAGGGACTGGATAAAGGTATAGATATTCTACCTTACTTGCGAACCACTGCTATTTTTCCGGCTATATTTTCTCCAGTATCATTGTAGGCCATTACAATATAAACTCCGCTACCCACAAAATTGCCTTCATCGTTTCGCCCATCCCAATGAAGTTGCCGTCCCTTTATTTGCTCATTATCTGAGTCTATTTTTCTTACCATCTGGCCTGCTAAGGTCAATATTTTAACCTGAGAATTTTCCAGCAATCCATCAATTACAACCTGTTTATGATGGGGAATTATAAATGGTGAAGGGAATACGGTCAGTTCCTCATAATTATTTTTCATAACAGGATAACGATATTTGAGAACTGATATTCCTTTGTCAGTAGCAAAATAGACCTTACCAGCCCTTTCATTAAAATCAAAATCCAGAACAGTATTGCTAAGCAGATCGGAGTTTTCTTCAGTATAACCTTCCGAATAATCTAAACTATCTCCTCGGTCCCCTAGTGGAAGCCATTCTCCAGTTTTTGAATAAATTTTTACTCCATCATTTTCAGTAGAAAACCAGATATTATTATCCTGATCAGTTTTTAGGCGACAAAATTGGGCAAAACTTAAGTTTGAAAAGAGGTAATATTTTCCATTATTGAACATATTAAAACTGATATCACTTTCTGTAACGGTCGCTTTCTGGATCCCCCCCAAATTCATTGTCCACAATGTACCAGTCTCATCAAAATCCAGTGAATAGACATCATTGCTTCTTAGACCATCATTCCTGTCATAACGAATCCAGGTGTCATCAGTTTTGTCATGCAGTGTACCCCCGTAATCCAACATAATTATTCCACCGTGGGAAAAGGGGTCATTATTCCAGGTGGTGGAAGCAAACCAGATCCGGCCATTATTTTCAAATGCCATATCAACTAAAAAATGAGTTAGCCGACCATCGGAATCCTGTATTGAAAAATGTTGCCATTCTCCATTATTGTCTTGAACTGCAATTACATTTCCGTTTTGAGCGTATTGATTAAGAATCCAGAGATTGCCTTGTGGGTCTATTTGCATTTCTGCGGGTACAAGATAGGTTGCAACTCCATCGCCCACACCTTCAGAACCTGTCAAAATATTATCGGTTGTATCCAGGAGAGTATAATTTTGGGGCTGATCTGGATTAACAATTAGCAATCCGCCTTTTTTATCATTATCTATTTTTGATCTATGCAGAGTTGCATAATATTGATTATCTTTTTTCAACAAAGACCAGACTTTACCAAATGGAGAAATATTATAGGCCAAAGAACCAGCTGAAAAATAGTCGGGATTTGTTTCGTTTATGCTTAAGCCTTTGAAAGGATTGTTATAATCACTTGTTTTAACAATATTATACCAGCCTTGTTCAGTGGAGAAACTTAGTCCCTGAAAACTGGCTGCTGCAATCTGATCTTCTTCTGTAATAAAAATAGAGGAGTATTTATTGGAGATCAAAGTATTAGGGCGATAGTAAGTTGTATTTTCTCCGTTCCATTCCCAGAGTCCATTTCCATCAGTAATACCAATAATACTGGAACTATGTTCAGGAATAATTTTTACTGAAGGTTCACTATTTATATGCTGATTTTGACCATCATTATAGAGATAGACTTTAGAATTGGTAGTTAACCATAATTGCTGATCAAATGAGTATATACTTTCTATACTACCATTTAAATTGTTGCTAATTGAGGTCAATTCGCCATTAATAATTTTATATAATCTGGAGCTGGCAGCAACATAGATATGCTCATCGACTTCTACAATATTTTTAATATTCAAGTTTGCTGAATTATCGAGTTTTTGCCAGTTCTCTGGATTTTTAAGATTATCATTAATATAATCACTGGCAAAAATTCCATTTTCAGTGGCAACGTAAATAGAGTCATTATTAAGTAAAATATCGTTAATTGGAGCAAGATTTTCGGGATAGGTAAAATAATAATCTTTATATAAATAGCCTTCTCTATTTTTTACAAACTGGATCAAACCCCACTGCATTTTTTTCTGACAGGCTGCAAAATAGTTATCACCATTACCGCTGATAGTTGTAATATTATTTAAATTATCCTGAAAAGAGAGTACATCGTAATTGTCAATGTACTGATTTTTAATTGTCCGGGATCTGAGGTCAAAGAAATTGATTTCACCTTCCTCCATTCCTAACCAGAGTACATCATTTTCGTCAATCAGGAGGGCATTAATATCCAGAGATGAAAGACCATCTCCTTTTTTATAAGTCGCAAATTTTTTATTAATTTCCGAAAAAGTTAAAAGTCCACCACTAGTGCTAATGTAATACTGATCTTGATAATTTACAATATCCTGCATATAAAGCGTGCTGGTATAATTGCGCCAGTGACCAACTACGGACTGTCCGGTCAAAAAATTGCACGCAATAATGAAAATTATCAAAAAAGAAACAAGCGGATTTTTTTTCATCAGAACCTTTTTTATTAATCAATTTCAGAATAAAGATTGGCCATTTCTATGGCGCCAATAGCAGCGTCCCAGCCCTTGTTGCCGGACTTGGTTCCTGCTCTTTCTAGGGCCTGTTCAATTGTATCCGTAGTAAGCACGCCAAAAATAACAGGTATGTCACTCTCCAGGCTGACTTTGGCAACGCCTTTAGAAACTTCATTGGCGACCATATCAAAATGAGGCGTATCTCCTCGAATAACTGCTCCCAGACAAATGACACTGTCAAATTTTCCGGACTGGGCTAATTTCCCGGCCACTGCTGGAATTTCATAGGCACCGGGGACTCGATAAACATGAATATCTTTCTCATCAGCTTCATGACGTTTCAGACAATCTAAAGATCCTTTTAATAGTTCTTCGGTAACCATTTCATTGAACCGGCTGACAATAATAGCGGTTCGCTGGCCTTTTGCATTGAGTTTTCCTTCATAGCTTTTATACATTTTTTCCTCTCTATTTATCTTCATCCTCATCTTTTAGAATATGATGTCCCATTTTATCGCGTTTTGTTTTTAAATAATCGATATTTTCAGGTCGGGGTGGCACTTCGATTCCCACTCTTTCGACTACCTCCATGTTGTAGCCCTGAAGCCCAATTATCTTCTTAGGATTGTTAGTCATTAATCGCATTTTTTTGACACCAAGGTCTGCTAGAATCTGTGCTCCGATCCCATAATCTCTCAGGTCAGGAGGAAATCCTAATTCAACATTAGCTTCAACTGTGTCCAGTCCTTGATCCTGAAGTTTATAGGCTAATAGTTTATGTTTTAGACCAATTCCACGACCTTCCTGACGTAAATATACGACCACTCCGCGACCTTCTTCTTCGATTTTATGCATAGCTGTATGGAGTTGATCGCCGCAATCACATCGTAGAGATCCCAGCACGTCTCCTGTAAAGCATTCCGAATGTACTCTAACAAGAACAGGTTCATCAGTACTAATATCACCTTTGATTAAAGCCAGGTGCTCTTTTTGTGAAATTTCATCAACATACATTATTACGCGAAAATTACCATATTTAGAAGGAATTTTGGCTTCACTGGCTTTTTTGACAAAAGCACCTTGTTCCCGACGATATTGGATCAGATCCTTGATAGTAATTATTTTTATATCAAATTGTTCAGCGATTTCAAAAAGACGATCACGACGGGCCATAGTTCCATCTTCATCCATTATTTCACATAATACCGCTGCTGGTTCCAGGTCAGCCATTACAGAGAGGTCAATAGCAGCTTCAGTATGTCCCGCCCGTCTTAAAACACCACCATCTTTGGCAATTAAAGGGAAAATGTGACCGGGTTTGCGAAAATCCTCGGCTTTTGCATCCTTATCAGCCAGAGCTTTGATAGTAGCATTTCGATCATGAGCAGATATTCCTGTAGTAGTTCCCTCTTTGTAATCGACACTGATAGTAAAGGCAGTCTTATGGCTTTCTGTATTTTCTGGAACCATAAGATCTAGACCTAGTTGCTTGGCTCTGTCATCAGTTATAGCTACACAGATCAGACCCCGCGCCTCTTTTGTAATAAAATTAACTTTTTCCGGTGTGACCTCATCAGCAGCAATTATAAAATCACCTTCATTTTCCCGGTTTTCATCATCTACAACTATCAGAAATTTACCATCTTTTAAATCCTGAATAGATTCTTCTATAGTATTAAACTTCATATTATTCCTCTAATTGATCCCAAATTCTGGTTAAAATTAATCATAGCCCCATTTTTTTATCTTACCTTTAAAATCCTGACCAGGCTGAGAGTTCCCTAATTGCTTTTCCACATATTTGGCAAGCACATCTACTTCAATATTTACTTTATCGCCAGACTTTAATTTTCCAAGATTGGTATCCTGCAAAGTAATCGGGATAATCGAAATATGGACCTTATTATTTTGTATTTCCGTAACTGTTAAACTGACACCATTCAAAGCAATTGATCCTTTTTTAACAATATAATTCAACAAATTGTCCGGTACTACAAATTTTAAAATTGCTGAATCACCAAGATTTTTCCGTGAAAGGAATTGGCCTTCCCCGTCCACATGTCCCTGGACAAAATGACCATCCAGACGATCTGATGCTTTTAAGGGACGTTCGAGATTTACCTCACCACCTTTTTGGATATAGCTCAGGTTAGAACGCTTCAAAGTTTCCTGTACTGCTTGAGCCTCGAAACTCTGGTCATACAATTGGGTAACACTCAAGCAAACACCATTAACAGCGATACTATCACCAATTTTTGTATCTTCCAGAACCCTACTTGCTAAGATCTGAAATCGTTTACCACCCGAAAAGCGGGTGATCTTTTTGATTTGGCCTAATTCTTCGATAATTCCGGTGAACATTACACCAGCCTTCCTTTCAATAATACATCAGGACCAAATTTTTTGACTTCATCCCATTGTAATTGAATAGCCTCATCAAGTGATTTTTTTAATCCGTCAAAACTCTTGATACCTTCGCCCAGTATTTTCGGAGCAATAAAAATCTGCAATTCATCGACAAGACTAGCGTCAACAAGAGAAGCAGCCAGACGACCGCCACCTTCACAGTAGATTGAAGTGATTCCCTCATCACCAAGAGTTTGAAAAGCATGTTTCAGATCTATCCAGCCCATTTTTTCTCTATCTACTTTGACTATGCTAGCATGCCTTTTCTGAAATTCGTTCCATCTTTTCTCCTTACCAGCCTCACCAGTAACAATTATAGTGCGGTCAACATAATCACCATTTACCAGTTTTGCTTTGTAAGGTATCATCAGGCTTTCATCCAGTACAATTCTATAGGGAATATAGCCATCACTATCTTCAGGTAATAAAGATGGATCATCTTTGAGAACTGTGCCTAGACCAACCATTACGCCATCATGTTTTTTGCGTTGGCGGCGGACAAATTTAAGAGAGCCGTCTGAAGTTATCCATTGGCTTTTGCCAGTTGAATCACCAATAAATCCATCTGTAGTCAAAGCCATTTTGAGGGTTATCCAGGGCCGACCTTTTTGCATCAGAGAAACAAATCCACGATTTAATTGGCGGGCTTCGTTCTCCAAAACGCCAGAAACGACTTCAATTCCGGCCTCTTGCAGAATTTTGAGCCCTTCCCCGCTCACTCTAGGATTGGGATCTTCCATGGAAACAACAACTTTGCTGATTCCGGCTTCAATAATGGCCTCGGTGCAGGGTGGTGTTTTACCTTCAAAATCACAGGGTTCTAAGTTAACATACAGAGTTGCTCCTTTAGCAGCGTCGCCAGCTATTTTAAGAGCCATGCGTTCAGCATGATCATTCCCAAACTTTTTGTGCCAGCCTTCTGATATAATTTCACCATCTTTAACAATCACTGTACCAACAATTGGATTGGGGCTTGTGAATCCCCGCCCCTTTTTTGCCAATTCAAAAGTTCTTCGAATTAATTGTTCATCAGTTTGCATATATTTACTCAGTTTTAAACCTATATATTAATTATTTTTCTCAATTTTTACCAGTTTATCCCCATAATATAACTATTTAGCAGAATAATTTTCATATTTACCAGTCAGGACAGAATCCATTACCGAAGTTAGCTGCTCAGCATTCTTGTAACCCACAATATGCCTGATTGTTTGACCATTGCTATTAAGAAACAATATATTGGGAATTCCTATTCCGCCATATTTATTGGCATTGCCATTATATTTTTTAGCTACTTCCTGATTATCATCGACATCAATCCGAACTAGTATGAATTTCTCAGATTTTTTTAAAAATTCTGAATCAACAAAAGTTGTTTTCTCCATTTCCTGGCAGGGAGGGCACCAGTCAGCCATAAAATCGATCATAATAGGCAATTCCATCTGCTTGGCTTTCTGAAGAGATGTGTCAATATTATGCCCCCATTCAATTTCATGAGAATTGGAACTACAGCTGTAAACAATTATCCCAAAAAACAGTACAAAAACAATCATATACTTTTTCATAATGAGACCTTAATCTTTTCACTAATTAATTTACTAAATCCATTTCTATCATTATTGTGAATGGTCATAAAATTTTGTTTTAGCCGAGGGGGAGCATTTTTGACAACATAAGCCTCATTGACCCATTCCAGTAGATCCAGATCATTGTAATCATTGCCAATCCCCAGTGTATTTTTGGAGGAAATCTGTAGACGGCTACATAGATTTTGGCAAGCAGCGGCTTTTGAAATATGACCGGGAAAAACTTCAATCCAGAGAGATTGATTATTTATTGGAGAAGTTGCCCGAATGACCTTGAGTTCTTCCAGATCATTTTTAACAGCATTAAGATGTTTTAGATTATTCTGAGTAATGCCGATCACCTGGCAGGATTGTTCATATTCATATTTTTGAAGATCATCGATAGGATTGGCGAATTGTTTATAGAGTTCAATTCTCTCCCAGACATCGGTTGAATGATTTGAGTCATAGGTATAATAATCAAATTTATGATTTTCTGGAATAGGACAATGGACGAAGAAATCAATCTTTCGGCGATGAAAAGCTTTTACACTTTTTTCGACTGAATCAGAATTGAGATGATTTGACTCAAGAATTGTTTTATTTTGCCAGTCATAAATTCCTGCTCCAGAGGAAAATACTATATAGTCGATAGGTAAATTTGATGGGACTGCCCTTCGTAGGGAGTACAAACTTCGGCCTGTGGCAATAACCCGCACTATACCGAGTTCGCCTAACTGAAACATGGTTTTCCGGTTTTCAGGGCTAATCTCACCCGATGAATTCAGAAATGTACCATCAAGATCTGTAATGACCATTTCAGGTTTCATATATCTCCTATTTTTCCTGCTTCTAAACTAATAAATCCTGTTCTTTAAAAAAAGAAACCTTTTGATAAATATAGCTGATTACGATAATTTCTTACATCTTTAAAAAAATGGTGAATCATGTACGAGAAACATTATATTTCAGATCAGGAATTACAGAAATTTCAAAAGAAACCCTATAGGTTTGATAACAATCTAAGATCCAGATTATTGTATCAAGAACAGCGTAATAATTTTCCTCAACTATCCAAAAATCTGAAGCAACTTAAAAATCAGAAAAAGACCGACTTCGAGATTGATAATATACTGATCAGGCTTGTTCTCAATATAACTCGAAAAACGAGTGTGAAAGCCAATACCTTTAAGTCCGGTAATAGCCAAAATAAATGCAAACTCTGCCATTTGCTACCCGGACAAAAGGGCTTTCCTGTTCTTAATCAGCAATATTTTGTGATTCCTAATCCTGGTATAACTATCTCTGGTGATCTTACAATACCTGCCATAGAACATAGAAATCAGGAAATTACCGGTAATTTTGTCGATATGTTAAAATTGAGCAAAGAATTATACGATTACTCTATTTATTTCAATGGTGCGATGGCCGGTGCTACCTGTCCGCATCTCCATTTTCAAGCAGGTCGGCAAAATATTTTACCAGGAGAAAAACAAATTCTGTCTATTTTTAAAAATAATCAGATCTCACTCAATTTGGAAGAAATCAATAAAGTAAAAAATGTGAGAATTTATAGGATTAATGATTTTTATAGAGAATGTTTTCTGTTAATTGGACAGAACATGAGAGCTATTCAATATATTTTCAACGGTTTGATGGACAAGCTTCGGCATATAAATTCCCTTTTTGAATCCACACAAAACATTCCGCACTTTGGCCAATATATTTCTGCCCTTGATAAAAAAGAGGAAGAAGCCCGGATCAATATTATGGTCAACTGGGATAAAGATATCCATTCTTACACTGTCGCTATATTTCCAAAACGAACGAATCGACCAAAAATCTACTACAATCCTGAAAATAAAATTATATTAGGAATGGCCATTAAAGAGGCTCTTGGCAATATCATCACTTTTCGAATAGAGGATTATAATAGATTAAAAAATTCGCCTTCCAAAATAATCCGTGCTTTTCAAGAAACATCCGTAACAAAACAGCAGGGTGATAAATTGACCGATTATTTGGTAAATATGTAATCATTAAGAAAAACAAATTTTCGTTTCTATCTTGATTAATTTAGAGAATTGTGTTAAAATATTGGGCTTTTTGGAGAGGTGACCGAGTGGCTTAAGGTGCACGATTGGAAATCGTGTGTGCTGAGTAAGCACCGAGGGTTCGAATCCCTCCCTCTCCGCTGATTTTTTTATCCAGGCAACAAAATTTTAGGTATCCCCTTCAAAAATAAGCACAAATTGAGCACCGTTGACTCTCTTAAAAAAGCTTCCCATAATGATAAACTAATGATTTTGCCTTATTTTGGGATGCGGATACGCAGATGCGGATACGGAAATATTCTCGAAGAGGTTGTGAGCGTTATAGAGCGTTATTGAGAACCCTAAAGCCCCCCTTTAGAATACTAAAAGGTTTAGAGCAAGAAACCCTAAACCCTTGTTTTTACTGGATGCGGAGGTGGAGGGATTCCCTGCCTCTATGAGGGAATACCCATGGGCGTAAACCCAGCAGGTTTCTGATCTAATCTCCACAAAACAGACACTGAGTTACTAAAAGCAAATAAATTACCAGAGGCTTTCCTCAAGCAATTTATTTCTTAACCAAATGTTACCTTCTCCAAATTTAAGATATTTCTCTCTTTGAATGGCTTCCGATCTTGTATCGTATTTTTCATTATAGATCAATTCAAATGGACGATAAGCCTTAGTTGAACGTACTTTCCCAGAATTATGCTCATTTAGGCGATTGTCTATATTATTTGTATGTCCAATATAATGGAAATTGCGTTTTTTACTCTTTAGAACATAAACCGTGTACATAAAAGCGGAGGTGGAGGGATTCGAACCCCCATGGGCGTAAACCCGGCGGTTTTCAAGACCGCTGCCTTACCAGTTAGGACTACACCTCCTATGAAAGATAAAAGCGGAGAGAGAGGGATTCGAACCCTCGGTACCTTGATTAGTTGGTACATTCGCTTAGCAGGCGAACGCCTTAAGCCAGCTCGGCCATCTCTCCAATCGGTTTTTGAATAGATTTCTTACTTCAAAAAGCCCCTAAATTTAAAATCTGATTGCAGCTTATGCAAGTTATTTTAACCAAAAATTATCGGAATAAAATTATATTTTTAATCCTTTAATTGAATGGCTTCTTTATTAGCTCTTTCACGAACTTTATTGATGAAATTATATACTGCTGGCCGTCTCACAATTTTATATACCGGTCCTCTCATATTGACAAAATCCAACATGCTATAGCCAATTAACATAGTAATAATACCCTGACCAGGGATAAAAAGCATAAAAAAGCCCATAATTAAAAAAATTATCCCAAAAACATTTTTCAAAACAATCAGGATTATTCGCAAAACGGGTTTGTTCTCACAAAATCTCCTGGCCAAATTTTTATCAGCGATGAAATAATCAGATGGCATCCTAACAATTATTAAGGGTAAAGATACCAAAGTTCCTACGAACGTTATAAAAGAGATTGAACTTATCCAGATGATCAATTCATCATGAGTTTCCATAAACTGCAGAATATCTTTTATATAGGGCAAGTTTTCCATTCAATTTCCTTAAATTATGAAAGGCCAATTTCCCAGGGAATCCCAATTCAGATCACCTGAATTTCAGATTTTATTAAACCAAAATTTTAATAGTATTCAAGCGGTTAAGTTATTGGATAAATTTGTTTTTCAAATTAGCAATGTCTGTTCCATAAGTAGATATGAGTTTGTCAACCTTATTTATGAGATAATTAACACGAGTGTCAGATTCATTAAGATAGTAGCGTAATATTTCGGCTTTTTCATTGTGTCCCAATGCAATAGGAAATAAAAGCACCAATCTATAAATTATAGACAGCAATTCAACTACATAATTGCCCACATAATCAAAAAACTCCTTACTTTCCATTTCCTTGATTGTTGCGATCAATTTTTGGTATTCTTCGATATAATGGACAACCAATTGGTGGTCTGTTGCAAAATCCTTATTTTTAATATCCATATTTTTAAATTTTTCAAATTCATCTTCCAGAACATTGGATTTGATACCACCCAGGGTAGCGACTACCTGCAATTGAGTTGTTCCTTCATAAATATTGGTGATGCGGGCATCACGATAGAGCCTTTCTACAGGAAAATCTTTCATATATCCACAGCCGCCATGAATTTGGAGGGCATCATAAGCTACTTGATTGGCCATTTCCGTAGTAACAAATTTGGTCAACGGAGTCAACAGATCAGTAAGCGCTTTGTATTTTTTAACCTCATTGCGAACTTTCTCGCCATTAGCCTTTTTTTCTTCATACATCTCTTTTTTATCAACATAATAAGCGGTTTGATACATTAACAAGCGGGAAGTTTCAATTTCGGCTTCCATTTTTTTCAGCATTTGATAAACAGCGGGCATTTCCACAATTTTTTTGCCGAATTGTTCCCGTTCATTGGCATAATCTACTGCCTCATTGAAAGCAGCCTGAGCAATTCCCAGAGCCTGTGCTGAAACTGCTAACCGGGCCCCGTTCATCAAATCCATAACATATTTGATCAATCCGAATCTGCGCCGGCCTACCAGCTCAGCTTTGGCCATATCAAATTGGAGTTCGCAGGTTGGTGAACCGTGAATACCAAGTTTATCTTCAATTCTTCGAATAGTTAAATTATCATCACGATAGCGTTCATACAGAAACATACTCAAGCCACGACCACTTTTTGAACCTTCTTCTGACCTAGCAAGAACAAGGGAAACATCGCCACTTCCATTCGTTATAAATCGTTTCACACCATCAAGATACCACTGTCCATCATTCTTAATCGCTTTTAATTCTACTGCCTGTAAATCACTTCCAGCATCGGGTTCAGTAAGAGCCATAGCCCCGCTAACTTCCCCCTGGCAAAATTTAGGCAAAACTCGATCTTTCTGTTCTTCTGATCCAAATTTACTTATCGTTACCGCAATATCCTGAAGACCAAAAAGATTCATCAAACTGGCGTCAGCCTGAGAAACCATTTCAATAATCACATTATTCACAGTAATTGGCAAATTTAATCCGCCATATTTTCTATCAAGTGTACCCCCCATATAACCAGCCTCAGCAAGAACTTTCATATTTTCCTGAGTTTTATCTGCCCAGCTAACTTTTCCATTTTCAAGCGAACAGCCTTGCTGATCTACTTCTTCAGCCCTAGGTTCAATAAAATTGGCACTAATATCACCTGCATTTTCCAGAACCATTTTGTACCATTTCAGGGCTTCATCATAGGAATGAATAGCTTTGGGTCCTTTATTTTCAAAATTATCCTCAAGATGGCGCACTATTTCTTTGAGATCAATATGATTCAAGTAGAATTGTCTGTTTTTATTATAATAATTATCCATTATTCTTCCTCCTTCAGATAATGCAGCATTGTAGGAATTACTTCATTGAGATCGCCGACAATTCCTTTGTGGGCAATATTAAAAATTGGTGCATTGGGATCTTTATTAATAGCGATAATTTTTTTTGAATCTTCCATACCGGCTCTATGCTGGACCTGCCCTGAAATTCCACAGGCTATATAAAGTTTGGGGCGGACTACTGTACCGGTTTGTCCAACCTGTCGTGATTTATCAGCATAGCCAAAGTCAACAGCTGCCCGGCTTGCACCGACATCACCACCAAGAGCTTCGGCCAGGTCATGGAGCAATTTGAAATTTTCAGCACTACCAACACCTGCTCCACCGGAAACTACTATATCAGCCTTATTGAGATTTACTTTTTCTTCTTTGTGAACCACTGAAAGGAACTCATTCATGACCAAATCTTCATCAAAACTTTCATTGAGTTTCTCTACATTAACAGGATTGTCAACTGTAGTAGCTGGAAGCGGCATAACACCTTCCCGCACAGTAGCCATCATGGGCCGATCTTCTGGAGTTACAATCGTGGCGATGATGTTACCACCAAAAGCAGGTCTTATTTGATACAATATTTTACCTTTATCTTTGTAATCCTCAACTTTTAATTGGGTACAATCTGCAGTTAAACCAGTTTTTAAATAAGAAGCTACCAATGGAGCAATATCACGGCCATTATGAGTTGCACCAAAAAGCACAATATCAGGCTCCTGCTGGCGAATAATTTCTGAAAGAACATTTTTGACAACCATTGATTGCAAATTTTGCAATCTTTCATCTGTTAGATGAATTAGATGATCCATTCCATATTTAAATAATTCTTCCGTATTTTCTGGTAGCCGATCACCAATAAAAGCTCCGATAACTTCTCCATCCAGTGATTGCATTAGATCAAAGGCTTTAGCTGTTAGCTCCATACTAACTTCACGAATTTTATTGTTAACAGGATTTTTTTCAATATATATTAACGTTTTCATTATTCAACCTCTACATAATCTTTCATAATATCTTTTACCAGGTCTTTAATTCCCTCATCCTTATCGCTGTAGATTTCCAGATCTCCACCTGATAGTTTAATATTCTTAATATTGTGTACCCGAGTAGGGCTACCTTTCAAGCCACATCTTTCTTCTTCCAGTCCTAGATCTTCGGCATTAAGAACAGGAATAATCCAGTCATTTTCCCGGGCTTTTTCCACTTCATTTTCCTCAAAATTATCCTCCAGGTCAGCCCGGAAATATTTCAACATTTTTCTGCTGTCGGGATAACGGGGTTCATTGGCATTGGAAGTTACTGTAAGCAATATTGGGAATTGGCTTTTGATTTCCTCCATTTGTTTCTCTCCATCCCGTTTAACAACTAGATGATCATCACCAATTTCCAAAATATTATCTACATAAGTAATCTGATTAAAGCTCAGTTTTTCTGCAGTCTGCGGACCAACCTGAGCAGTATCCCCATCAATCGCCTGCCGTCCGGCTAAAACTAGATCGCAGTCACCAAGATATTTTACAGTTTCTGCCAGAACATAAGATGTTGCCAGAGTATCAGCAGCAGCAAATTTACGATCAGAGATCAAATAGACTTCATCGGCCCCCATATAAAGAGAATGTTTCAAAATTTCTTTGGCTGATGGCGGGCCCATAGAAATCACAGTAACATTTCCACCCAATTTTTCACGGATCTGAAGTGCCATTTCTAGAGCATTTAAATCTTCAGGATTAAAAATGGCTGGCAATTTAGCACGATTGACCGTACCATCTTCTTTCATAGCATGATCGCCAACATTTTCCGTATCGGGAACCTGTTTGGCAAGAACAACTATTCTTTTCATCTATAACCTCATTTTTATTATAAATCTAAAAACTGTAATATATCAGGCAATAGTTTAAAATAAAATTTTGTAATTTCGCAAGGATTTATTTTTATATAGAGATTGTGTTTTTCGGAGGATTAATAAATAAAATTATTTTTTAGAGATTGTTTTATAGAGCAAAATATCCATCCTGAAAATATAATCAAGATTTATAGGGCAGAACTTCACTATTTAACTTTAAAAAATTGATCACAAAACACCAATCTTCTTCAGCTCCCAAAAACATTTCTCAGTTGCTTTTATATCAATAGCAGCATCATGGGCTTCTTCGAAATCTTCGCCAAATAATTTGATATGTAATTCCGAAAGATTAGGCCATTTATATCCAAATTTACCAGGTAACTTACAATAATTTGTTGTTGACTTCATTGTGCAAATTCGCCTTTTTTCTTGAAAATAAATGTTAAGTTCTTTTCTTAGAAGTTCAGCCCCAACTATCTTAAGATCAAAATTAATATTATGAGCAACAATATAATCGGTTTTTCTAACCTGTTTATTGAATTTTCTCAAGATAGTTTCCAGATCTCTTCCTTGCTGATGTGCTACTTGATTAGTAATACCGTGTACTTTTGTTGCGGATTTGGGAATTTTATAATTTTCCGGCTTAATAATAAAGTCAACATTTTCAATTCGATTCCCATTATTATCACTCAAGATCCAGGCAATCTGCACCATACGAGGCCAATTATTAAGAGCAGAAGCCGGTGCCTTCCAGTTATTTGGAAGGCCTGTTGTTTCTGTGTCAAAAAATAAATACATGTGTTATCCCTTCATTTTTCTCGAAAATAACTTAAGGATTTTAATGCCCACTATCCATAAAATACTGGTAGTTACATCCATTTTATATCAAATAGAATTAAAATAAAAGAATAACCATGTAGCCTATATAAGTTACTATCAAAGTAGCAGCTTCCCATCTATCCAGCTTTCTCTTCTGACCGGTAAACATTGCTATAAATAGAAAAATTGTACCACCAGAAAGCAAAAACAGGTCCCCGTTAAATACAGATTTAAAAGGAATCGGACGAATTATAGCACAAACACCTAAAATCAAAAATATATTAAAAATATTGGAGCCAATTATATTTCCTACAGCTATATCATTTTTGTTTTTTAATGCTGCAACTATGGAAGTTGCCAGCTCTGGAAGTGAAGTGCCTGCTGCTACAATTGTTAGCCCAATAATTTTTTCACTTACTCCCAAATATTCTGCTATTTCGATAGAACCTGAAACTAAAAATCGGCTACCAAATACAAGCCCAGCAAGCCCAAAAGTAATTAAACCACCAATTTTAAAAGCAGGTTTACTTTTTTGATTGTAAAACATTTTACTGCGTTCGATTTTGAGCTGTTTATAAACATAAATTAAAAATAAGATGAATAAAGCAAGTAAGAAAACACCTTCCCAGCCTGTCAGCACCTGGTTCTCAGCACCAAAGTCATTTGTCAGAAACAGTAAAATCAGTACAGCTGCAAAGGAAATAGGAATTTCTTTCCAGACAGTTCTGGACTGAACGACCAATGGGCTCATTACCCCAGCCAGACCTAATATGACAAAAATATTAAAATTGTTACTACCAATAATATTACCAAAAACAATGTCAGGATGGTTTTTTAATTGGGCAAATATATTTACAACTAACTCTGGAGCTGATGTCCCAAAAGCTACTATTGTCAGACCAATTATAAGATCGGAAACATTAAATTTCCGGGCCAGGTCTGAAGCACCTTCTACCAGCCAATCTGCTCCTTTCACCAGGAGGATCAATCCAAAAATGAATAGTAAAACTTGAATAATCATAATACTCATAAT
>DATGCI010000188.1:0-2649 GCA_035312185.1 bacterium | reverse complement strand
TATAATAACATTAACCCCCACGAGGGGCTCTCCGCTCTCCGAATCGACAACTTGCCCCATAATTTTTCCGGTCGTACCACTGAACGCCGGAGTTTGCAGAAGCAAGATGGTTAGTAAGCTTAACAAAAAAACCCTCTTCATTAACTCCTCCCTTTGTTAATACCTAATTTTACTGACAAATAAACCTCATAAATGAATAACAAAAAGTATCATAAATTATTCAAGGAATCAACAAAAAAATAATTTTCAAATTTCACCCTTTATAATTGCCTGAATAATTTAATTCTCTTAGTTTGCAATTAATCATTTTATTAATTAAAATTTAACATCATTGTTTGGTTAGAGTGTTCGTTTTTTTGAGAAAATGATTTTCTAGTTTTTTTGGGTGATCCCTACTGGTTAATTTTCAATTATTAATTGTGGGAGATTATTTTTTATAATTTCCAGATTTTCAAATCGCAATAGGCTTTATTAAAAATTTTTATTTTAGTTCACTATCATCTTTTTATTTTTTTTAATAAAACAAGAGGTTCCGATGCAAAAAAAACTTATTCTAGTTAGTTCGTTAATTTTGCTAATTTTCTTGAGCACATGTACTACTACAAAAGACCTTACTCCCGATTATTCTCGGCAGAACGATAATTGGATCGATCAACATATGCAGACGCTAACTCTAAATGAAAAGATCGGGCAGATGATCCTGATGGCTCGTCGGGCTGCTTTTTTAAATAAAAATTCAGACCAATGGAAAACAATCCAGCATGACATCAAGGACAATAATGTTTTTGGTTATCATTTTTGGGGTGGCGATGCTCTGACATTATACCATTATACCAAAAAAATGCAAAAAATGGCCAAAACACCTTTGATCTTTACAGCTGATTTTGAGCGAGGTGCTGGTTTTCTCATTGAAGGCGCGACTACTTTTCCCTTTAATATGGCTTTTGGTGCTGCTCGTGATACTCAGCTTGCTTATCAATTTGGGAAATATTCTGCTCTGGAAAGCCGCTTAATGGGCATTAACCAGATTTTCAATCCGGTTGTCGATATAAATAATAACCCTGCCAATCCTATTATAAATATTCGCTCTTTTGGAGAAACTCCGGAATTGGTAAATAAAATGGCTAGCGCATATATGCGGGGATGTCAGTCGGAAAATGTCTCCAGCTGTGCTAAACATTTTCCCGGTCATGGCAATACTGCCTCTGATTCCCATCTCAGTTTACCAGTTATCTATTCCAGCAAAAGTGAATTAGAAAAAATGGAGCTGCGTCCCTTTAAAAAATTGATTGATGAAGGTGTTTATTCAGTAATGAGTGCTCACATCAGCCTTCCTAATATTCAGAAAGAACCCGGCTTACCAGCTACTTTGAGTCCAAAAATATTAAATGGTCTTTTACGATCAGATCTGAATTTTGAAGGCGTTGTCTATACCGATGCAATGGAAATGGGCGGTATTGTTAATAATTTTACCCGTGAATATTCCTACGTTCAGGCTATAAAAGCCGGATGTGATGTTTTGATTAATTCCGGGAATAGAAGTTCAGATTCAATTATTACCGCAATTAAAACAGCCATTGATAAAGGGCGTCTATCGGAAGCCCGAATTGATAGTTCAGTGAAACGGATATTGACCTTGAAAAAGAAATTGGGTTTGCATAGGTCCCGGTATTCTGATCAAGAAAAGCTTGAGAATCAACTCGCTTCAGAGGAAATCAAAAAATTTGCTCAAGAAGCTGCTGAGAAGGGCATCACTCTACCTCTTGACAAAAACCAGATCCTTCCTCTGGACAGAAAGTATAAAGATGCCTATGTAATTAGTATATATGACAATGACCATAACAACAGGTGGAATGCTTTTAATCAAACTATATTGGCCAGAATTCCAGGAGCAAAACAATATCTATTGGATCCGGAAACCAGTCAAAAACAATATGCTTCTATTCTAGAAAATATTAGCGATAGTAGTCTGGTGATTGCTGGAGTTTTTGCTCGTTATCAAGCTTTTAAAGGCCGAATCGAACTTTTTAACCGCCAAATTGACTTCATCAAGCAGCTTTCAGAGGAATCTTCTAATTTGATCACAGTTTCGCTGGGGAATCCCTACATAATTCAGCAATTTCCTGGTATTGATACCTACTTATGTAGTTTTGGCTGGGAACCGGTTCAGCAACGAGCAGCAGTCCGGGCAATTTTTGGTGAATTTCCTATTCAGGGAAAAATGCCAATCACTATTCCCGGTTTAATTCAATTTGGCGATGGTATCCAGACTAAAAAGCAGGAACCACTGGATTCCTATTTAACCAGGGAAAAACCAGAGGAGCTCCAATCTTTAAAGAGAGGTTTCCCGTATGAAGCCGGGGTCGCATCAGATACTCTGGATTTGCTAGATAGTATTTTAGTAGCGGGTGTTCAAGATTCTGCATTTCCTGGTGCTACTTTTCTGGCTGCCAAAGATGGTATAATTTTACATCAGAAGGCTGTTGGTAATTTCACCTATCAAGAAAATGCAAAGAATGTCAACCCGGGAACAATCTATGATCTTGCTTCTGTTACCAAAGTAGTGGCAACCACAAGTGCCGCAATGCTGCTTTATGAAAGAGGCCAACTTGAACTTGATACTCCTGTCTATAAAATTATTCCTGAATT
>DATGCI010000187.1:0-4256 GCA_035312185.1 bacterium | reverse complement strand
CCAGCTACCATTTGAACTTAAAATATCCCAAACTCCAGTTTCATCCCAAGGGAGTGCAAACCGTTTGGCCCAAATATTACCTTCTACATCTATTTTCAAATCACTTATTGCAGGTATGTTTTCGGGGATGGGTAAATCTTGAGAAAGCATATGTTCGTACTGTGCTTTTCGATCCGGGGTACTACTCAAAGGTTCCAGGTAATACTCTTCTTTATACCGGTCCCAAATAGAATCTGTTTTGGTGCGGGGTAAATTCCACTCATAGGTATGAGTTATAATTCCTGTAGTGTCTACACGAGTAATAGTTGGCTCAGAGGCTATCGAAAAGAGGGCGCCATTTTTTGAATCCGTAACGTAAATAGGATCAGCGGTTAGTGGGATGTATGGAAAAGTTGTGGTGCCTCTGAATTCGTTTTCAATTCTTGGCCGTGCAGGAATTTTAAAAACCATCTTATCATACGTCCAGTCAGGCAGAAGTCGATGAAATCCAAATTCATGTTGGATGATTTCCCCTGGATTTCCTGGCCGCATAGCTCCAGATCCGATTACAGCCAATATTAGTATGCTAGTGTCTGTATATACACCGGTAATAGACGGAGTGCCTGAATTATTTATTTTCTCAATGGAATGAACAGTAATAAGTTCTCCATAATTGCTGAATATTTGTCCCCTGATATTTGCATTATCATTTACGAGAAAGGAATCGGCGCTATATTTATGAAGCTTCATAGAACTCCAGTCACCAAAATCTCCCGGTCCTTGACCAGATTGACCAGTCGATTTGATGAATTTTCCATCTGAATCAAAGAAACGAAGTTCGTGAGTACCTGAATTACTCACCGCAATGTTTCCATTACTCAATTGTTTAACACTATATACCCTATAAAACTGAAAATTTTTATCTTCTTCTTCGGATCCAAATAGAAGTTCAGGTTCGGAGGCAACCGACCAGGCATTATCACCGAGTGAGGGAGAGGAACTTTCAATTATTTCAGCTGACGAGTAATCAGTGTTGGTGTTAGAATCTCCATTTCCACATGCTGAGAAAAGAAAGCCAAAAATCAGAAGTGAGTTTAGATATTTCATAGGCTATAGTTGTTTGATGAATTATTTTTCTCAGATAAATAACGGCCTTGCGCTTAAGGGGCGAGTCGGGTTTCAATTATCTATTAAAGGCGTTTAATTAGAAAAACGATTAAAAAAGTGTTCTGTATCCTTCATGTCTTGTAATCCTAAAATCCAGCAAACCTCTGAAAGATCTGAAAAGTCCAATCCGCCTGCCGCTATTGCCTCATTATAATATCGGCCCTCTTTACCATTGTATCTGTTTGATAAATCAATAGCTAACTGCCATATCTCAATCAATTTGGGATTTCTGATCTTCTCTTTCCACATAGTATATTCAGGGGATCTAAATCCAGGTGTTCCATTTCCAACTCCATTGCCATCAGGTATTTTATGATAATCAATGGTTGTCTTCACAAAATCCAAGCTGGCTGGTGAGGTAACTTCTTCATTCCAGTCACTATGTTGTACTAAGTGAATCCGATGTGAAATATTCATGTTTGATAAATCAGCTTGAATAGCTTGTATCAATTTGGCAGAAAAATCAGATTGACCGGCATCTGCAATCCATATATCACCTTGATTTTCGAGGGTTGATACAGCAATCCTTTGAACTTGAGTAACAGCGTTTTTTAAATTTCTATGTGCGTCTGTCCAGTTGTCTCCAAATGCAAGGTTTAATAATTCATTAGGTGGAACATATAATCCTTCCTGAATGCCATAAGCACCCGCAACTGCATGGTAATTTATGTTTGAATAACTGCTATCAGACAACAGTGTTGCTAAAGCAGCTACAGATTGAAGATCATCTACATCAGTTTTAAAATCATAGTGGGCTAATAATAGATCTTTATCAATATCAAAGTTTCCGGCTTCTTGAGACCTTATATCCTGGGCACTGCTATTGAAAGAAATGAAAATAGAGGCTATTGCAATGAGGATTACTGTTATTGATTTCATAGGATGTATGTTTTTTAAATAGTCTTTTCACTTTAATAAAATTTACTGGATTTCTTAATTTGTGCAAACTGCTGCCAATATTGGTATAACGGTTTGGCAAATAAGCGGCTTGGCTTCTTGATTAAAATGTAATTAAAACTCTGGGTTTCTATAAGAGAACAATTTTTGAATCAGCAAACAGCGGCCAAGTCCGAGTTGAAACGCTGGTTATACCTCCCTAAATCTACGAGTTCGACTCTAAGTTTTTTCCCAAACGCTTTGGCATACTTCTCAAAAGTGGAAAGTCGAATATCTTCTGCATGATTTTCTATGCGAGATAAAGCTGTCTTTTTAGTATTTAACAGGAAAGTCTTATTTCTTTTATGTTAAAATTAAACTTATCAGTTTGTTATCTGAAATAGTCGAAAAGTACTAATTTTCTTTAGGTTCGGTCGCTACAAAGAAATGCGAGATTGGATTATCACTTCTAGACCCTACAGTCAAATACAGCTGATTGTCAGGACTTCTGATAATTTTCATGCCATCATTTCGGTCAAGGAAATCAGCGAGTGTACTATCGGAGCCTGCAACCTTAATGTCCAGAGTCTGCCACTCTGTGCCATCTTCTGAAAGTATTAAGTGTTGGAATAGCCGGTCGAGAAGAAGATAGGAGTTGTTGGATAGAGGCGTAATTGCAGCTAAATCGTACGAAATTCCAATATTTGATCTCTTCCAGTCTTCTCCATCATCAGATGAAGTATATGCAATATGTCTTTGACCATCGTACTCTATACCAAGGAAAGTATTATTGGAATTTTTTGTGAGATGTCTAAACCGGTATCGATTTGCAGACCAGTGTTGCCCCTTATCTATGGTATGGTAAAGCGAATCGGCATTTACAAAAACTGAAGAGGTTGACTGTCCGAAATATGGCTTATAAATGTGCCTGTTTTCAGGTATTAAAAAACTATCCCAGGTTTTACCATAATCTGATGATTGATGTATATATTTATCATTAATACGGTCTTTTGACCCTACTAAAATATTACCTGAATAATCTGATGTAAAAGTAGCGAAATCATCGATATAAAAATCACTGGTTATAATCCAGGAACTTCCACCATCTTCAGAAAAGAGGAGAACTTCGGGTCCAGGAAAATTAATTGTTGCTAAAATGAGAAGCCGGTCCTGTCCAACGGGCTCGACATGATATACTTTAATTCGATCATGACTATAATCAGAATTGTTTATTGGAGCTGTTTTCAAATCAATTGTTTGCCAGCTATCTCCTTGGTCTTTAGAAACATAAATTAACGAACGATCTTCATCAGTGCCTATATAATATGGATAAGCATTTATTGCGTATAGTGTACCATCTGGAGAAACACTAACCGTCATCGGATCAGTTTCAGGAAGGGCTTTAGCTTTCCAAATCAATTCAATTGGCTCCTTAGTATCACCTGGATCCTCCGCATCAACCGGATTTGAATTATCACCACATGATGAAATAAATAAATTTATGAGAATCAACAAGCCGATTAGATTATGTCTTTTCTTCATTATCAAAAGATGTCTTGCTAATAGGGCGGATAAATTATTTAATTTCATTAGGTTATTGATTTAACTTTAAATGTTAATTCGCAGACTTTAAGATTATCACAGGTATAACGGTCCTGCGTGTAAGCGGCGAATCTGGTAGTTGAAAATAAAGTCCCAAACCTAAAATGAGTCCGCTTGACACGCCTTGTTAGTAGGCTGGATGCGTTTATTGATTGTAATGATTTTCAAGTTCTTGGATTTCTTTTTTTGAAAACTCTACTGCCCTTGTTCCATAACACTTACCAGTTAATACTTTGTTATTTGTTGCCACAAAGTTTTCATTTACCTCAGTTTCATTTGTGATTGAGTGGCCTGCAAATACTAAATATTTCTTCCCTTCTTCAAAGAATGAAGCACAACCTGAAAGTTCAGATTCAACTATTATTTGTTCACTTTGATTTCCTTTGAACTTCTTCTCAATCTCAATAACAATTCTTTGATGGTCAGGCCAAGTTGAAGTACTGTCACTGAAGATATCTTCAACCGAAATTACATTGCCAATGAAAATGAAGTGATACTTTTCAATTCTTTCTTCAAGCGTTTGTTCTTCACAAATGCAGGCTTTGCTGATACCAACAAATAGAAAGGCAAAGAAAAAAAGTAAAATGAATTTCTTCATGATTAAGTAAGCCTACTAACGGATTAGCGCATAA
>DATGCI010000186.1:0-16389 GCA_035312185.1 bacterium | reverse complement strand
TACAAGTTTGCTTCCTGAAAAGCATATTCAATGGATAGACAAAAAAAATCAGCAGTATAGATTTACAATTGCCTGGGAATATAGGGGGGCTCACCAGCAAAAATCTGAACACTTAAAATCCTTATTGAAAAGTATAGAACTCCCGCCTGGATATAAATTAGAAGAGAGGAATTGGTCATTTATGACGGAAAAGGAAAAGAGACAGATTAATAGACTAATCATAATCGCTGCTCTGGGTGTTTTTATGATCCTGGCAGCTCTGTATGAATCTTTCTGGCAGCCCTTTGTAATCTTTTTGAGTGTTCCTTTTTCATTAGTTGGCGTATTTTTGTTGTATCTTATTTTTGATAAATCCTTCAATCCAGATGCCTATATTGGAGTTGTACTTTTGTTAGGTATTGTTGTTAATGATGCTATTATCCTGGTAGAAAGAATCAATCAACTATTACCAGAGGAAAATGAGTTAAAAGATGCTTTAGTAAGAGCTGGAAGAGAAAGATTCAGACCAATAATGATCACAACTGTCACTACTATTGGAGGGTTAATTCCAATATTTTTTCTAAGCTCCAGTAATACAACGCTGGCAGGAATACTGGAAGAACTTAGCTTTATTATGGTGGGAGGAATGATAAGTTCAACATTATTCACCATAAGCTTGATTCCAGTTTTTTATTACATCATTAGAAAATTAAAGTCAGTTTTAATAACCAGCTAAATTCATGTCTTTTATTTATAAATCAGAAGTTAAATAAAGGTTAGCCATGATATCAGTAAAAATAAGTAAATTGGTAATTATTTTCTATTTACTTTCTGGCTTTCTATCAGGAAAGGTATATAATTTTGATCTGGATAAAAGTATGGTGAAGGCTATGAAAAATAGTTATCAGATGCAATCCATTCGAGAAGAATTAAAACAGGCAGAACTAAACTTGAAAGCAGCAACTCACATGTTTCGTACCAATGTTGATATGAATTTTACCTTACCTGGTTATTCTGAAACAATTCAACAATTTCAGGATAGTCTGGGAACCTATTACACTCACATAAAACAATCAATTTATGAAGGTAATCTTACAATCAGCCAACCTTTGCCAACCAATGGTAAGATCTATATAAGAACTGGAGTTTATACTCTGCAGGACTTTCACAGAACAAGATCAGATGCAAAATTATCTACAAGGATTGGATTTCATCAACCTCTTGAAGCATTCTTCACCTATAATAGTTTGCAGGCATCTCTGAAAGAGGCAAAACTTGCCTATCAGCTCCAACAAAAGCAATTAGAGAGAGCTAGGCTAGATATGGAATATAAAATAACCAATTCTTTTTATCAGCTCGTAAAAACAAGAGAAATGAAAAAAATATCAAAACAAGCTCTAAAAAATCAAAAAGAGGCTTATGAACTTGCATTAAATAAATACAAAGCGGGTTTAATTCCAGAGGTACAGGCTCTCCAAATGGAGGTGGATCTCGGCGAAGCAAAGAATAATTACCAGAATAATTGTGCCAATGAACGTCAGATCGCTAATGATTTTAAACAATTGCTTGATATTTCTTTGTCTGATTCTGTAAGTCTAAATTATGAACTGGAATATCAAACCATTTATGTTGATGAAAATAAGGCAGTAAAGATGGGATTGCAAAATCGACTTGAGATTGAGGAACAAAGAATAAATAAAAAACTTGCGAAATTAAATATTAAAGAACAAAAGTTAGATGGTCAAATAACAGGTAGCATATCGGCTTATTATGATTTTCAGGGTGTAGAAAGAGGAGATCTTCACCCAGGTTATTATGCTCTATTTAAAGGAGCATACCGAAATCTAGCTGATCGTCCCGGGAATCGGGGGATATCATTGAATATATCTATTCCAATTTGGGACTGGGGAGTTAATAAAGCTAGAGTAGAAGCAGCCAGGTCGAGACTCAGACAATCAGAGTATACAATTAGAAATGAAAAAGTTAATATTAAAAAAGATATAATTGCAACTGTTGATAAGATAAAAACCAGCCTGGATAATCTACGACTGCTTGAAAAGAATGTAAAGATAGCAGAGAAAAGTTATAATATCAGTAAAAAAAGATTTGCCAATGGCGATATAAACAGTGAGGATCTAGCACTTGAAAGAGACCGCCTAAATAAGACTTATATTTCACATCTTGACGCATTTATTAGTTATAAACTTTCATTGGCAGATATAAAAAGAAAAACCTTTTATGATTTTAAAAATAACAGACCGATCTATTAATATAATATTTTATTATTCCTAATACGAAACTATAAAGTTTTAGGGATTATCTTATCAGCCATAATCATTCTTTTATATTCAAATCTCTTGCCTTTTTTATATCCACCGGCTTGCTACGCCCCGCCCCCCAAAAACCTCGACCAGAACAACCCAAAATGGGGGCAAATTTGGGTACAATTTAGGTTGTAACATATTGTCAATTGAATAAAGCGTATATAATCAACTGCTTAAAAATATTCATTTTTTTAGTAAGGATTTCTATTAATCACTGGAGTTTACCAAAAACTACCCGGTTAGGCGGGTAGTTTTTGGACTCAGCGGGAAATCCTAATAGCGCTTTATGATTGGTTGCCTAGAGAATTAAGGAAGTTGAAGACAAGGTTTACCAATGTCCAGTTACTAGTTTCTACCAGAGGAGTAAATAAGGAAAAGATTGTCATCGAATTTTACGAATTGACGCAAATTAATATATGAGAAATGCACCGTGTTTTAAAACGGTATATAGATTTTATTTAATCCTTAATCTCAGCCTGAATCACAAACTCAAGCATAACCTTTGCTACAGCCTTATTCTAAATAGCGGTCAAAGCCAGAAGATTTATGATAATTTCCTCTGCTGTCAACCCAGAAGGCCTCACACTCAGGAAAGGAATCCAATATCTTCAGTCCTTTTTCATAGCCTTGTATAAAAAGTCCGGTAGCAAGGGCATCGGCTAATTCTGTTGTTGGGGCAATTACTGTAGCGGCTCGAGAAGCACGGCCAGGATAACCAGTTTTTGGATTTATGATATGATGATATCGTTTACCTTTAAAAGTAAAATATTGCTCATAATCACCAGAAGTTGTAACCGCTCCACTATTAAGGGCTATTATGCCAATAGTTTGATTAGGACTACGAGGATTCTGTATTCCGACTCGCCATTTTTTATCTGGACGAGGAATAACCCGCAGGTCTCCACCAGCGTTAACAAGGGCCCCGGACACACCGAGAGAATCAAGAATATAGATAGCACGATCTACAGCATAGCCTTTGGCATTTCCTCCAGTAGCTAGATCTAGTCCATTTTTTTGCGAAGTAATTGTATTAGTGCTGGAATTAAATTCAAGTTTTTTATAGCCCACATATTGGAGTAGACTATCAACCAATGATTTTTGGGGAGGGCGAAGGCTATCTCCATCAAAATTGTAAAGGGGTAGAAGTTTTTCAATGGTCATATCAAAACCGCCCTGAGTTTTTTGGGAGATTTGATCAGCTCGTACAATTAAATCAAAGACTTCCTTAGGCATTTTCACACTTTTGTCAGTCCGGTGGTTGAATTTGTAAATTGGACTTTCCGGATTGCCTTTGTAAAAAAGATTACCAACCCGATTTATTTCCTGAAAAGCAAGATCAATAGCTTTTTGGGCAGTCTGTTTATTGCTATCCAAAACAGTTATCTGAATGATCGTTCCCATGGCAAAGTCGGTTTTGCTAACTTTGACCGGTTCCTGATCTGGACTACAACCTAAAAAAAGGAATACAGTGATAGCAAATATTACAGAAAATCTATAAAAATATTTTTGCATAATGACTCAAGGTTTTATTCGAAATACAATCGCTCATCATTACTAAAAAAAATGAAAAATTACTGATCAGAATTAATAATTTTGCTCATTTGCAAAACGGAAAAATTACTTTTATCCATTCTTTTCGACCAGATATAAGTGCCAAGGCTAAAAAGTCCTAGAAAAATTAATCCAACAAGAAAACTACCGAATTGTTGCGATAGTCCGATTGGAAATTTATCAATTATTTGATAGGAGATAATTAGACCGGCTAAAAATCCAAGCAAAGGAAATCCATATTGCATAAAAGAGAGAGTAATATGTTTTAAGTCTGAGCTGGCTAAGACAACTCGATCACCAGGCGATGCACCAAGAGTATTTTTCAATTTAACCTGGCGCTGGCCGGATTGATTTGGTTTACAGATTATTTTGGCGTGACAATGCTCGCAGGCATCATGTTCCTGTAGCTTAATAACGGCATAGCCTCCTTCAATTTTATCAACTACACCGACTTCAAAGCCTTCTTCAGGATCACTAAATTTATTATCAGAATTATTCTTCATCTTTCTCACCTACCAGCTGAATTGCATCGGTAGGACACTTATCAGTAGGCAGTTCAAAATCTTTATCATATTTATCATGATCAACACTGGCTAGAAAATTTTCTACTGTAAACCCGCCGGATTTGTCAAACTTTTCACAAATTTTACATCCAATACAGGCTCGATCGCAAACTTTACGGGCATCAGCACCTTTATCCTGATTTTTACAGAGAACGAAGACATGATGATCGATGGGATGCAATTCAATAATATTGCGGGGACAGGCTTCTACGCAGCGGGCACAGCCAGTGCACTTTTCCCGGTCAATGACAGGTAAACCTTCTTCGCCCATATAAATAGCATCAAAATCACAGACCTCTACACAATCGCCCTTTCCAATACAGCCATAACCACAGGCTCTTTCGCCGCCATTTACAAAACTGGCTGCCAGACAGGAAGAAATTCCTTCATACTCCGCTTTATTGGAGACATTTTGATTGCCACCCTGACAGAGAAGAACAGCAACTTTGCGTTTACCTTCTTCAAGTTCAATTCCCAAAATTTCGGCAATTTTTTCCCGTTCCTGGTCGTCACAAACCGGGCAAACATCAATTCCAACTTTGCCTTTTACAAGAGCTTCTGCACAGGCAGCGCAACCTGGATAACCGCAGGCTCCACAATTGGCTCCTGGTAGTGCCTCGTCAACTTTGGTTATCCTGGGATCTTCTTCAACTTTCAACTTATGATTGGCAATGGTTAGTAAAATGGAAAAGGTCAAACCAATTCCACCCATGCTAAGAGCTGCCAGTAAAATTGAATTCATTATATACTCCTGAAATCTTTTATTTTATCTTCAAATTTTCTATATCATTCCAGCAAAGCCCATGAAGGCCAGGGCCAGACAACCGGCTACGATCATTGTAATAGGAGCGCCTTTAAAATATTCAGGCACATCAGCCAGTTCCAATTTTTCCCGAATTCCGGCCATTATCACAATAGCTAAAGTAAAACCAACGCCAGCGCTGAATCCGAAAATTATACTTTCTACAAAATTGTACTGTTTATCGACCAGAAAGAGAGCTACTCCCATAATAGCACAATTGGTAGTGATCAGCGGTAGGTAAATTCCCAGAGCATTATAGAGGGGCTTGCTGATTTTTTTGATGAACATCTCAACAAATTGAACCAGAGAGGCGATCACCAGGATGAAGGAAACAATTTTGAGAAAAGTCAGATTATTAGGCAGGAGAATGTTGTAATAGATGAGCCAGGAAACAGCAGCAGCCATAGTCATCACAAAAGTCGTAGCCATGCCCATACTCAAAGAAGGACCCAATTTTTTAGAAACGCCCACGAAGGGACAGATCCCGAGAAATTTGCTGAGAACATAATTATTAACAAAAACAGCTGATAAAAATATTACGAATAATTCCATTTATAACCTCAATTATCTTTTCGTTTATGCTTTGACTTTGGCATTAATCCAATTGGCAGCACCAATCATAAGGCCAAGAGTAAGAAAAGCTCCAGGCGGCAAAATCATGATCATCCAGGGAGCGAAAGATTCCGGCATTATTTGAACTGTAAAGATAGTTCCGGCTCCCAAAAGTTCACGAATAGCACCCAGAACAGTCAAAGTCAAGGCAAAGCCCAGACTCATTCCTAAGGCATCAATAATTGAACGTCCAACTGGATTTTTGGACGCAAAAGCTTCCTGACGCCCCAGAATCATGCAGTTAACAACAATAAGGGGAATAAAGGGACCCAATGCCTTGCTGATTTCGGGAAATTTTGCAGCCAGAGTCAGATCAGTAATAGTTACAAAAGTTGCAATCACAACAATGAAAGTTGGTATTCGAACTTCTTTTGGGATAATTTTTCTAAAGATAGAGATAATAATGCTGGAGCTGGTCAAAGTAAATAGAACAGCCAATCCCATGGAAAGTCCATTTATTGCAGAATTGGTAACAGCCAGAGTAGGACACAGTCCCAGAAGCATGCGCAAAACGGGATTCTCATCCCAGAGGCCTTTTGTAAATTCCTTGATAAGTGAAACTTTATTCTTAGACATATTGTCCTCTTTTATTTTCCATTTATATATAGTTTACGATTCTTTTCAATCGTTTTATTAATAATGTCAACCACAGATTCGGAAGAAATAGTTGCTCCCGTTATGGCTTGAATTTCGCCACTGGAAGGATCTGGGGCTTTATTTTTAACATATTCAATATCACGGTTTGCCAGCTTCAGACCTTCAAATTGCTCCATAAACCAGTTGGGATTATCGCGAGTGGGATCATCGGAAATTTTAGTTCCCAAACCTGGTGTTTCGGCCTGCTGAAGTAAATTAACACCGATGATTTTGGTCAAACTTGTATCCATTCCAACCAAAACTCGAATTTCACTCTGGAACCCATTCCCGACGGCCTTGAAAGCTACATTAGTTTTAGTTCCTGAGACATCGAGACCTTCGTAAAATTCTCTATCCTGAATAGTTTTGGTTCTGTATTTTTCTATGCCCGGCAAAACTTCATAAATTGCCTGCTCTAGAACTTTTTGGCGATAGGCTTCAATTTGAGGTTGAGCCCAGTTATTTAATAGGGAAAGTCCTAATCCGGAAATTAAAGTCGTAACAGTTAAAACTATGATTAATTTTGCTGATTTCATTATTTACCCTCCCCAAGATATTTTGGACGAGTATATCTATCAATTAAGGGAACAAAGGCATTCATAAATAATATGGAGTACATAACACCTTCCGGTAATCCTTCAGATAATCGAATTAAAATAACAACGACTCCGGCGCCTACACCAAAAATCCAGGATCCCAGCGGAGTAACCGGCGATGTCACCATATCAGTTGCCATGAAAAAGGCTCCGATCATTAATCCACCTGAAAGTAGATGGAAAATTGGATCAGGATAACTTGCCGGAGCAATTAGCCAGAAAATTCCACCTAAAATAAAAACTGTTCCCAGATAACTGACTGGAATTCTCCAATCGGCATATTTTTTTACCAATATGAAAATACCACCAATAATAATCGCTAAGGCCGAAGTTTCACCAATACAACCTCCAGTATTACCGAGAAGGAGCCCGTCAATATAATCTCCCATATTATGAATTATGCCTTCGCCAAATTTCCAGCCACCCAGGGGAGTAGCAAATGTTTCAGCATCAAGGGTAGAATGGTTAGTAGGTTGCCAGGTCGTCATCCGGACAGGAAAACTAGCCTGAAGAAAGGCTCGTCCCAGCAAAGCCGGATTAAAGATGTTGTAGCCCAGGCCACCAAAAATCTCTTTACCAATAGCTATCGAGAAAACTGAACCCAGCACAACAAATCCAATTCCCAGACCAGGTGGCAGGGTCATGGCCAGGAGGATTCCGGTTAGCAAAGAACTGGTATCCGTAACTTCCCGCTTACGCATTCTCTTAATCAAATATTCTGTAGCCAGACAGGAAGCAGCAGCCACAAGGATGGTGAGTAAAGATTTGAATCCAAAATGATATACTGAAAATGCAATCGCCGGAACCAGAGCCATGATGACTGTATTCATTATTTTATTAACATCATCTTCTTTGGATAAATGGGGGGAAGACGATAAAGTAAATTGTCGTTTTTCTGATTTGTCATTAGCCATATATTAACTCTTTATCTTAGGTTAATTGTTTTTATCATTAATGAGCTGCTTACCAATCTTGATTCTTTGAACTAGAGGAATATTAGATGGGCAAACATAGGCGCAGGAACCGCATTCTACACAGCTGAGGGCTCCCATTTCTTCCGCCATGTTGATTTTATCATACTCAATTAAACTAGCGATGCGAGTGGGTACAAGTCCCATTGGACAGGCTTCTACGCAACTAGCGCAGCGAATACAGGGAAATTCTCTCTGATCAGAAACCATTGCTTCTGTCAGAGCCAAAATTCCACTGGTGCCTTTTATAACTGGTACATCAACACTATGTTGGGCAATTCCCATCATAGGACCGCCATTAATAATTTTTTTTGTATCAGGAGCCAGGCCGCCGCAAAATTCTATCAAAGCTCTGAAAGGAGTACCTATTCGGGCCAGAACATTTTTGGGTTTATTTATTCCCTGGCCGGTAACTGTTACAACGCGCTCTATTAAAGGTTTTTGCATAGTAACAGCCCGGGCTACAGAAATAGCTGTACCAACATTATTAACAACTACACCTACGTCCATTGGCAAACCACCAGCTGGAACCTGACGATCAAGGACAGCATCAATTAGATTTTTTTCGGCACCCTGAGGATATTTGACTTTGAGAGCCTGGATAATAATTTTTTCATCAGAAGCTGTTTTTTCCCGCAAAAGTTGAATTGCATCCTGTTTGTTGTCTTCTATGCCGATAATTGTTTTTTCTACCTTCAGAATTTTCATAATGATGCGAATACCTTCTAATAGATCATCACTATTTTCCAGCATCATCTGATGATCAGCAGTCAAATAGGGCTCGCATTCGCAACCATTAATAATAAATGTATTGATAGGTTTGTCTTCGGGAGGTGACAATTTTACATTAGTAGGAAAAGCAGCTCCACCCATTCCAACGATACCGGCTTGTGCTATCCTGCTTTTCATTTCATCGATAGATAAATCATGCCAGTCTGTGAATGTCCATTCCTGAAATTGTTCGTCCTCGCCATCACTCTCAATCTGAACCATGTTGGTTTTGGTTCCAATAGGACTGAGAAATTTATCAATAGCTTTGACTTTTCCGGAAATACTAGCATGAACATTACTGGTGACAAAGCCCTCTCCTTCACCAATGATTTGACCGGTTTTGACTTGATCACCTTTTTTTACAACCGGTTTACAGGGGGCGCCGATGTGCTGGCTGAGAGGAATGAAAACTTCCTCTGGTAAAGGCATTATCTCAATTTTTTTGCCTTCTGCCAGTTTTTTAAATTCCGGTGGATGGGCCCCGCCGTGAAATGTTTTGACTTTCATATCTCTCCTATTCCTTAGTTTGACAAATTTTATATAAAACTTTTCAAGCGGTACAAAATTTGTACCATCTCAATTCATAAACGACCATTCCACACCTAATACTTGTAAGCGGTTGCGAAAAGGCATGCCACTTACAGAGGAGAACTGCCGGCCTTCAGCATTGTACATAGCAAAGAAAAAATGAAAAGTATCTACCCGAAAACCAACCCTGAAATTGATATTGACTCTCTTATTTGTGAAATAATTAGTAGCCGTTTTTCCTAAATTTTGGAATTCCTGAAACCAAAATATGTTATTTCCGCCCTGTAAATAAGATGAATTAACAGCCAGATATGGCGTCATGTTTTCTGCCAGCTGATTGAAATAATATTGAAAAAATCCCAGCCAGTCTGGAAAAATCCCAGCAGTGAATTCAAGAACTGGTGACAAATACTGGCGATAACTGGCAAAGCCCTGCAACTGGAGAAAATTATCATCATCTTCCGGAGTAAAAATAATTTTCCCGGACAGTTGTCCCTGCCAGGGCAGTTCCAATTTAAAATTATCAAATATATATAAAGATGGAAGTTCAACTTCCTGAAATTTTATCAAACTATCATTAGGGCTGTTCTGAAAAGGTATCTGAAAGCTTGCTTGCTGATGAGAAATTTTTAGCTCGTTATTCAGATTTTCACCATGATATTGCAATGATGCCGAATAATGATTGGATATAAAATGTTCATCATTCAATTTCTCTTTATTCCATTCTTGAGGAGCAAAATAAGCTAATGGATAAAAATTATACTGGTTTTTGATTTCAAGACCAACAGCAAGTTTTTTAAGCAGATTTTTCTGATAATTGAGTGTATAAAGAGGAGTCAGATTTGCTGCTCCCAGTGAAAAGTTGAGATCACCCTGAAATACCGAATCAGCATAATTAATTTTGCTTGTTACTACTGATTGATTTTGGGATTCATGATATTTGTAATAAGCAGTCTGAATAAGGGGCTCAATCCGGACTTGAAATCTGGTCTCACCTGCGTAAAAATAGCGCTGAAATTTTGCACTCATCGACCGCCCTTCAGCCTTGAGTGGAAAGTCACTATAGTTTGAACGGTAGAAATAATTGGCAATGTTAAAACCGAGATAAGTTGAATCTGCAGTTTGTCGCTCAAATCTAATATAATTGTTTATTTTCCACTCATTCATATAGGACTGGTGATTCCACTGCAGATACTGCTCCTCAGTAGAATAAAAGGATTCACTATAATTCAGCAAACCCGGCCGAAATTTATTGTAGCCAATTCCGGCCATTGATTCCCATTCTCCAATCTGGAAAAAGCAATCCAGATGGTAGCTCTGGGAAACACTCTCACCACCATTTGTAAAATAGGGGCCATACAATCCATATCCACCATCGTATCCAATATTTTTACCGTAGAAAGTCCATGAGAATTTCTCAGAAAACTTCTGACCAACAATAAGGTCAAAAAGTTTGAAACTATAATCACCCTGATAGTAATTGAATTTAGTAAACAGTTTCTTTTTCTGAAATTGTATTGAATTTACATTGATTTTATTTTTTTGATAATTGACCAATGAGTTGCGGACATTTAACCAGTTGACAGGTTGGTTGCCAAATAAAGGATCTCTTACCCGCATTCCATTATAATAATGAGATGTAGTAAAATCCGGCAAGCCATAATATGACCAGGTGCCGATCATGCTCCAGTCATCATAAGGCAGTAAAATAAGATCACTATTAGGAGCCAGATAATCAAAATTACTGGAATGAAACCGAATTGATTGAGTATCTTGAGCACTTACTGGTAATAGAAGAATGACAAGAAAAAGTCCAAAAATCAGAAATAATCTGTTATTTTTAATGTCCATCAAATTCTGCTTGATCTCAATTCTCTTTTGTTACTCACCAATTTTGGCATTAAAGTTAACCATAAGGCAAATTTTACCCAAGACAAAATCTTTAATAATGGATCAATGGATGGGGTATTGAATGATTTGGATGACTGGATGTGAGGATGATCTGGTGGTTTGGATTTTTTTTGGATAATGGTCCTTGGTGCTAGATTTTATTGGGAATCGTTCTCACGGATTTTGTTGAAAAAATCATCCAACAGGGATTGGCATTCAGCCTGCAAAATGCCTCCTCGATAAGTGATGTTGTGATTGAGAAGATTTTGTCGGCAAAGATCGTCACGAGAACCACACATACCGGCATCGTCATCATAAGCACCAAAATAAAGTTTGGGAATTCTGGCATTTAAGAGCGCACCAGTACACATTGGGCAGGGCTCCAGGGTAACATATAAAGTGCAATTATCAAGACGCCAGTCTCCTAAATTGTCAGCTGCCGAACTGATAGCTATCATCTCGGCATGGGCAGTAGGATCATGAAGGCTTTCTCTTTGATTATGGCCGCGACCTATGATCTCCTGGTTGTGAATGACAACGGCACCAACCGGAATTTCGTTCTCTTCAAAAGCCTGCCGCGCTTCTTTCAAAGCATATTCCATCCAATACTGGTGTTCATTTTTTATGAATCCCAAAATTTTATCCTATTTTTATGGGTTTTACTTGTGTTTATTTTTTGTCTTTACGGACCATTAGATAATGATCTATGTCGGCTTCCTGGAACATTTCGCCTTTAACTTCAAAATCATGATAGCCATAAAAATCAGTCAAATGAGCCTGAGCATGCATCTTATATTTATAGAAACCTCTTTTCCGGGCTTTTTCAATCATGAAGTCAACGATCCGATGGCCAAAACCATTGCCGCGATAATTTTTGCGAACAGCAATGCGTTCCAATTTTGCATAATCTTCTAAATAGCGAATCCGGCCTGCACCAATAGGTTCATCATCAATTTCACCCAGAATGTGCTGGGATTCCAGTTCATAGCTATCTTTCTCAATTCGATAGGGGACATTTTGTTCCTCAATGAATACAATGCCTCTGACAATAAATACTTTTATCAATTCATCAAAGTTTTCGACTACTTTTATTTTGAATTTATCTTTCATTCTTGACTGATGTCTCATTGTTAGCTTGACTTTCTGTCAACTTATTGCTCTTATCTAATGAATGAAAATTAAGATTACCAGACTGAAAATCAAAATTTTCTGTCATTAATTATTCTGATCAGAATTAATTATAGTCGATGTTTTTAAATCTGAAAGACAGGGGCTAGTTAAAATGCTCCTAAATTAAATTTTGGGAAAAATTTCAGCCCATTAACAGAACTAAGGATTATAATGAATAGAATCTTCTAGTAGGGATCTGCAATATCTTTTTAAATGGTATAAATTGGTTTTAAGAATAGTTCTAGGCTTGCAAATAAAATAACTTTCAATACCATCCATAAAATTGTGCTTGATTTATCTGGCCCTTTTAGAAGCGAAATATTTGGAGCAAAAAATTGGCCCAAAAATCCCAGAGCTTCTTAGAGGAGGCATATCTGTAGAAAAAGATGTCCAAAACCAGCAGAGTCACGAGGTGGGAATATTCAGAGAATAAGATTTTTTAAACTCTATTGGTAAAATATTTTATGAGTTATTCTGATTAATTTTAAAAAGTGGCCTTGATCACTAAAACCATAAAAAATTGCTTCAATTTTAAATTAACTGACAACTATAATTCTTCTAATGTTACTAACGAAGAAGCAAAAAAAATGAAAAAAGATTGGAAAAAACTTGACATTAGCAAAAAGACAGCGTAGTTTACTTACCGGTAAGTAAGTTTGAGAAAGGAATGCAAATGAAAATTGATGTAAGTTCAACAAAAGGCAAAATAATCATGGCAGCCATCAGATTATTTCCCGAAAAGGGTTATGAAGGCACTTCCATGAATGCCATTGCTGAAGCTGCTGGAGTTACTAAGCCGGCTGTTTACTATTATTTTGAAAATAAAGAAGAAATGTTCAGAGAAATGATCGAAATTGGTCAACAGCATGGTTTAAAGCGGGCCCAGGAAATAATTAAGGAAGAAAAATCCTTCCGGGAAAAACTGATTGATTTGATAATGGAGCGTTTTACTATTCCCCAAAAATTGCCGGAACTGGAAAAATTCTTTTCATGGGCAAATACAAACGGTCTGCAACATGCGCTTAGAATTTGTAGTCGAGATAGTAAAATAATTAATATGATGCGTAAGACAATACTAGATTTCCTGGAAGAGGAAGTAGAAAAAGGAAATCTTCGCAAAGATATAGATCTTGATCAATTATTGGCATTATTAGCAGGTGGCATTAATTACCATACAAAGGAACACTTTTTAATGGGTAAAGGAATGCTTGATAGGGAAGATGCTGCTAAAATGGTTGATATACTTTTATACAATAATATTGAAAACAATAGGAGAGAGAATGAGTAGAAAATTAAAAACACTATTTTTGATCCTACCACTTTTATGGGGACAAATTAGTGCAAAAGTTGTGGAGCTCGATCTTGAGAAGGCAAGATCGATAGCTTTAGAAAATAATCCTTCAATTAAACTTGCCCGGGAGGGAGTGCGAAAGGCCCGAGCTCAATCAGTTGAAGCTCGATCCGGCTTTATGCCGCAGGTTAATGCCTTTTCATCTCTACAACATGCCTGGGATCTACAGGAAAATAAAATTCCCAATTTCCTGAAACCCAGTTTAGCTCCAACTTACCAACAGGTTGGTGGAGCGCTGAAAACAATAGGACAGAAATTTGATGATCAGGAGCTTATCAACCAGGGCCAGGGCATGATCAATTCTGTTGATATGATGCCTGATTATTTACAGATGGCTTTTGGTTTGGAAAATGTAATGACCTATGGAGTCCAATTGCAGCAGCCCCTTTTCACTGGAGGTTCTATCTGGAATGGATATAAAATTTCTAAATTAGGAATTGATATTGCCCAATCACAACTGGAAAATAGTCGTCAGAAAATATTAAAACAGGTTACTTCCAGTTATTATAGCACTTTGTTTGCAAAATCAGCAGTCAAGGTTAGCAAAGAAGCTGTTGAATCGGCTCGTGAAAATCTAGATCAGGTTCAGAGTTTTTATGATCAGGGCAAGGCTTCTAAGCTTGACCTGCTGAGAGCAAAAGTTCAACTTGCCAACTTTAAACCCAATCTAGTTTCAGCAAAAAATCGACTTGAGCTGTCAATTTCTCAACTGATCACCACTCTAGGTCTTCAATCTGAGACACAATTTGTATTCAAAGATAGCCTGGATTATCAACGCAGTCCTTATCTGGATAAATCCCTCCAAGAACTAACTCAAATTGCGATTCAAAATCGTCCCGAACTTAACATGCTTGAGACTCAGAACAAGATTGCAGAAAGACAGCTGACAATGGCTAGAGGTGCCCGGCTTCCTTCTCTAAGTTTAAGCACATCCTATCAATATCAAGGTATGCGCAATGATCTAAATTTCAATAGCGATGACTTCAATAAATCTTTCAATACTTCTGTATCACTCAGTATTCCGCTTTTTAACGGCTTTAAGAAAACTTCCAAAGTAGAACAGGCCAAAGTCCAAGTCAATGAAACCGAACATCAAAGAACTTCTACAATTGACGGCATAAAACTGGAAGTCAAAAATGCTTATTTATCTATGAAAGAAGCGCAGGAAAAAGTCACAACCCAGAGAGTGACTATAACCCAGGCTGAGGAGGCTTTAAGATTGGCAAAATTGATGTATTCCGAAGGTGCCAGCACCCAACTGGATGTTCTGAATGCCAATCTTTCTCTGAAACAGGCTAAAATGAATTATCAACAATCACTGTTGGAATATAATGTTGCACTGGCAGAATTAAAGAAAGCAATCAATCAATTATAGACAGGAGAACTAAGGAGTTTAACATGAGTAAAACAAAACTAATTTTCATCTATTTAATCTCAATGGTAATGCTTTTGACAATATCATGTCAAAGAGGTGCCCAGGAACAAGTGCAGGAAGAAGCAAAAGTACCTGTATATGTGACCCAGGTTGAAAAAGGCAATATTGAAAATACTGTTCGCTATCTTGGTAATATTGAAGCTGACAATGAAGTGATGGTATTTTCTAAGATTCCAAATCAGGTGACTTCAATAAAAGCCTATGTCAATGACCGTGTTGATCAAGGTGATGTATTGGCCGTAGTAAAAAATACAAAGCTGGAACAGGCTGTTAAGCAGGCTCAAGCAGCTCTGGAATCAGCTAAGGCCAATTATGAGAATGTACTCACTGAATGGAATCGTACAAAAAGACTTTATGAAGAAGAAGCAATCAGCAAATCCCAGTATGATGCCGTTCAAGCTCAGAAAAAAGCAGCTAAGTCTGGCGTTGATCAGGCTCAAGCAGCTCTGGAAAGCGCTAAAGAACAGTATCAAGACTCTTTTTTGAAGACACCAATTTCCGGCGTTGTTTCCGACCGCAATTATGACATTGGTGATCAAACTTCACCGCAACAGCCGGCTTATGGAATTGTCAATATGGACAAAATCAAGATCAAACTTGATGTTGTTGAGGAAGATCTGGCCAAAATTGAAAAAGGTAATAAAGTCTATGTGGAAGTGAATTCCTATCCTGATCAGGTTTTTGAAGGCCAAGTTCAGACTGTCTATCCGACCATTAATCCACGTTCAAGAACTGCTCAGGTTGAGGTTATTCTGGATAATAAGCATGGGAAACTCAAAAGCGGTATGTATGCGACTGTGAACATTGTTACTGAATCAAGCCAGAATACTGTGGTAATTCCTTCTTATACTGTGATTGAAAAAACCACTCGAAAATACCTGGGCGGAGAATTGACCAATACGGCAATTGAAGTTAACCGCTTTGTCTATATTATTAAAGATTCAGTAGCTCATAGAAGGAATATTAAGACAGGTATTATCAATGATGACCACATTGAAGTTCTGACAGGATTGGAGCCAGGTGAATCAATTGTAACTCGCGGTCAATTTAGACTTACAGATCAAGGCCAGGTAAAGGTAGTAACAGACTAATAACTGGTCTTAAAAAATAAAAATATAGAGGATAGAATATGAAATTATCAAAATTATCTATTAGAAGAGGCGTCACTTTTGCGATGATATACCTCATTCTAATCGGATTTGGTATATAT
>DATGCI010000185.1:0-23600 GCA_035312185.1 bacterium | reverse complement strand
AAAGAATATAGTTGTGAAGTCAGAAAAGTAAAAACCGTATTTGATGAAATGTTTGAAGAATTGCAAGAACTATATAATAGCGTGGATATAAAAACTGAAATTGAAATCCAGGGCGATAAAATTATTATTGATGAGGAAGCTTTTCTATCTTTATTCAAAAATCTAATTGATAATTCAATAAAATATTCCAAAAAGGATCCTCAGATCAATATAAAATTATCAAAAAATAAAAATTCAATAAAAATAAAATATACCGACAATGGAATTGGAATTTCTGCAAAAGATGAAAAGAAAATATTTCAGAAATTTTTCCGCTCAGAAAGAAAAGAATTTGGCAAAGTCCGAGGTAGTGGATTAGGACTTTACATTGTCAGGGAAATTGTAAAATATCATCTAGGAAAAATAAAAGCAACTAGTAAAGGAAGGGAAGAAGGAACAATTTTTGAAATCAGTTTGCCTGAATATGATTCCCTGAGTTCCCGTCAGAGAAAGAAGTTGTTAAAATAATTCCCTGAAAGGCGTTTATATGATTAACAATAAAATTTTATTAGTAGAAGATGAGGAATCTCTTGCAAAAGGTCTAGAATTCAATCTCAAAGAAGAAGGCTATTTTGTTGTATGGGTTGCCGATGGAAAAAAAGCCCTGGAAGAATTTGCTAACCAAAAATTTGATATCATAATTCTGGATATAATGTTACCCTATTATGATGGTTTTGAGGTGGCGAAAAAGGTTAGAGAAGAGAAGCCAACCACCCCTATTTTGATGTTGACTGCTAGAAGTGGCATTAAGGATAAGGTCAAAGGCCTGGAACTTGGCGCTGATGATTATATAACAAAACCTTTTCAACTGGAAGAACTTTTAGCCCGCGTCAAAAGTACATTAAAAAGGAAAAAATCCTACCAGACTATTCAAGATGAACAAGATATCTATCGATTTGGTAATAACTTGATAAATTTCAATAATTTTACAGCAAAAGCTGGTGATAAAGAAATAAGGTTAACAAAAAAAGAAGCCGCATTACTACAATATTTAATTGGGAAAAAAGGTTCGGCTGTATCCCGAGAGGAGCTTCTTAATAATATCTGGAATATAGATCAGGAAGTCGAAACCAGAACAGTGGATATTTTTATCGCCCGTTTACGTAAATATTTTGAAAAAGATACAAAAAACCCTCGCTTTTTTAAAAGTGTGAGAGGCGTTGGCTATATGTTCACTGACGATAAAGAATAGGATAACACAAAATGAAATTATTATAGGAAAAAATATGGATATTGATATTTTTGATAAAAAGTATAAACAGAACTGGCAGCATTATTTAATTCAATGTGGTTTAGGTGGATTGGCTATCTATCTGGGACTCTTTTTGATCAATTTACAGCAAAATCCGGTCATTCTTGCTTCTGTGGGGGCATCTACTTTTATTGTTTTTGTCACGCCTGAAAATTATTCTGCCCATCGTCGCAATATTCTGGGAGGTCATTTGATGGGATTTATTGTGGGGGGCCTGGTTAATTTGATTCCCCATACAAGTTATAGCAATTTTGCTGTGATTTTGTACTCTCTGGCTGTAGCTGCTGCATTGTTGGTAATGGCTTTAACTGATACGGAGCATCCACCGGCCGCTGGCACTGCTCTGGGTATTGCTGTTCAGGGAGTTTCTTTACGAATTTTTGTGTCTTTAGCAATTTGTGTGCTAGTTCTTTCCCTCTTTCATCACTTTTTTAAAAAGTATTTGAAAAATTTATTATAAATTTAAAAGGTAAATATTTTAGGAATAATGTTTCCTATCTAGGTGAAATATAATCTGAAAATAAAGGGTATGATTTGGCGCGAAATAGGACAATAATCGACTGTTACACAGATGAACCAGCTGGTCTGGGAGTCCCTCCATTTCTGGGAGTTTGGCCACGCTATCTAGCCGGTAAGTACCGGGACTTACCCAATTATCTCACTATCGATGATCTGCGAATGGCTAATTTTCGCAGAAAACCAAAGCGCAAAAAATTGTATCCTAGAACAGGAAAAACACGTAAGGATTTGATCAATCATACTCGAGAATATGAAGAAATACTTGAAATAATTAACAACAGTGATCAGCTATTATTTGTAGCAGGTGTTCAAACGCCTGGTAAATATTTAAGCGCTGAACCGGGTAGTATTGGCGAAATTTTGAAATTGACAAAGAAATTTCCCAAAATAAACCGTATTTTAACCGGTCCTGCAGCCAGTGCTGGCTCCCAGAGATTGGGGGGAAGATCGGCTGAAATTGCCCGGGATAAGGATTTTAATTCCATTCGACCGATTCGTTTCAAAACCTACGATCAACTTCAGAAATATGCTATGAAAGGTGCCCGAATTTTTCAGGATTTGCCTCACAATCGGCGAGTAGTAGAGATAGAAACTGGCCGAGGATGTCTGCGAAAAAACGGCTGTTCCTTTTGTACAGAACCTCTTAAGCATGACCCGGAATGGCGTAGTCCCCAGGACATTATTGATGAAGTAGAAAAGTTCATGGATTATGGCGCTAGTGCATTTCGTCTGGGAAAACAATCCTGTCTTTACAGCTATCAAGGTGGGGATGGGGACAAATTAGAAAAATTAGTAAAAGGCATTGCTGAACTCGAGCCCCAAGTTTTCCATTTTGACAATGCCAATCCGGCTATGATCAATGAACAAAAAACTGAATTATTGGTCAAATATCTGACTCCCGGCAGCACCGCCGCAATTGGAGTTGAATCTTTTGATGATCAAGTTATTCAAAAAAATAATCTCAATTCTGATTTTGCAACTACATACAGGGCTATTGAATTACTCAATGAAATCGGTGGAGAGCGAGGTGCCAATGGCAATCCAAAATTACTGCCAGGTATCAATATCATTTTAGGTCTGGAAGGCGAAACCAAGCAAACACTGGAGAGAAATTTTAAAGCCTTGAAAAGGATTATGGATGATGGGCTTTTATTTCGGCGAGTAAATATTCGCAGAGTTGTGCCATTCCCCGGGACTCCATTGGCGGAAAGAGTTGGCGATAAATTTTTGCGCAGAAACAAAAAATATTATAAGAGGTGGATCAAAAAAGTTCGCAAACAGATTGACTTCCCTATGTTAAAAAAGATCTATCCTGAGGGTACTATTCTCAAAAATATGTACACTGAGGTGAATCATGGCAACAAAACATTTCTACGCCAATTAGGCAGCTATCCCATTGTTGCCGGTGTTGACCAACGGCTGCCATTAGGAGAAAAATACAGTGTAAAGATAACCGGTCATAATCCAAGAAGCCTGAAAGGTGAGATTTTGGATTAATGTTCAAAATCATTAGTAATTCTGATTAAAATTATAATGAGAATTTTTGAATGAATAAACTAAATATTAAAATAATTTTTAGGAAACCGATTGATCTTATTAAAAATTTATCTCCTAACCTCATCCAATCATCCATTCATCCAAAAATCCATTTGTTCATCCAATCATCCAACAATCATAAAACACTAGAGAGGAGACCTTTTGCATTATCTTTTGATATTTTTGGCAGGAATTGCCGCTGGTTTTGTAAATACTCTGGCTGGAGGTGGTTCAACCCTTACTCTGGCAGCTCTCACATTTGCTGGATTGCCTTCAACAGTAGCCAACGCTACTAATCGAGTCGCCATATTTTTTCAAACAGCTGTAGCTACTTCACAATTCAAAAGGCACGATCAACTCAAAATAAAACCGATTTTGCCAATAACTCTGGCAGCCATAATCGGCGCCATCTGGGGATCCTTTTTTGCGACTCGAATTTCCTCGGAAACCTTTGATATTGTGCTTGGAGTTATTTTCATCTTTATTTTGATAATGATGCTACGTCCCAAAAAAAAATCTGAGGATAATAAAAAACAATTACCCCGCTGGGCTGAAGTTTTGATTTTTCTGGGCGTGGGATTTTATGGTGGTTTTGTGCAGGCTGGAGTAGGATTCATATTTTTGGCTACTCTCAATCTTGTCGAAAGTTTTGATCTGGTAAAAGCAAATGCTGCCAAAGTTTTCATTATTCTTTGCTATACTGTCTTTTCTCTAATTGTGTTTGCAAGTTCGGGAAAAATTATGTGGATTTATGGTTTGGTTCTGGCGGCTGGTAATATGATTGGAGCCTATATCGGTGCCTTGAGCGCAATTAAGCAGGGTGAAAAAATCGTCAAAATTGTCCTGGTAATAGCAATTGGGTTTGCCTGTTTGAAGTTGTTTGGTGTGATTCAGATATGATTTATAATCTGATTAGAGAATGATTATTTTGGAATTATGCTATTTTTTAAGAATTAATATATGTAGGAAGTAAAGTGGACAAAAATTTTAGAATTACTATTTTAATTATAGTATTAACTGGAATTTTATTCGGAGATGGAAATAATAAAGGAAAGAGAAAGAAATATAAAATATCAATAGGGATAAACTATTCTAATTTTTATACAGTTGATAGCCATTCCAGCAAAGGATTTAATATAGGCGTATATAAAAAAATAAATCAGTTTAATGGGGCTAACCTAGAATTAGGTTTAAACTTAACAAAAAATAATATAATCCTAAAAAATAAACTGGTAAGGCCGGATTCATTTTCCGGAGATGAGATAATATATTTTAGTGATTCTATTAACATTACATATAATAATATTTTATGTAATTTAATATTAAATAAACCTCTGTTGTCATATAAAAACTTATCTCTATCTTTTTTATTTGGAGCAGGTTTTAGTCTATATCTTTCTGATGATACTGAAGTTGATATTAAGTATAAGAAAGAATATGACGACCCAGAAAACAAATATGATTATTACTACGCAAATGAGGCTTATTTCCTTTTTTTATCAAATTCAGGGTTTATAGTACAAACAGGTGTTAGTATAAGTTGGTTTAGATATATTTTAGACACTTATTATTCAATCCATTTGCATAATTTTGGAATTAATGGTAATCATTTAGTTTTAGAAGAACGAATGCAAAGGATTAATATTGACTTTGGAATTGAATTTTAGTTCCGGAATTTTTTATTGTTTTTTTTTGAAATTATTGAGTCAATATGTGTCAATAAATATTATATAAAATTGGAGTTGGCATGGATAAAAAAATCGCATTTATTTTAATAATTTCTTACATTTTGGCTTACCAACAAACAACAGAGTTTAAAAATTATACAAATAAAAGAGCCCCTAAGTCAATAGAAGAATTTCCTGAAACTTTCCAAAGACACCATCGAAATGTCGATGAATTAAAAACCAAATTATCCCGTCTAAGAAAAGCAAATGTTAAAAATCCATCTGAGAAATTATCAAAGGATTTTCTAAAGAAAATAGCCGCTTCTTGTATAAGTATTAAGATGTTTTATTCAAAAGTAAGTGGAAGGGGATTGTTTCTTGACTATGGTGGCAATTGTAATGTAGCCAGCATCTACACAAGATTGAATAAATTAGGTTATCCATATAATTATTTTTTACCTTACTGTGATGGTATAGTATTAGCTGAAGTAATTAAAGATACTAGTATGGAAAGAATTCATCCTATGCCTTCTTTGAAATGTAATAATAAAGTTTTATTTGCAGAAGTAATTGATGATCTTTTTAATACTATTGAGGAAGATACCGTACTTGTTAGACATGATTATCCATTATATGATGAAGAATATAATAAGTATAATCCATCATTTTTATTATTTGGTCTAGAAGCTGGTGGTGGTGGAGCAATATATAAACGTAAAAAGATTCATACCTACCATATGACAGGGACTTCCAGAACACCAGATGAAATGACTGGACATCCACCGACTTACCCTTTAAGACATGAACATGTTTTTGTGAAAAATGGTGTAATATACGATCCCTATAGAGTATATAATATTGATGGAAAAGAATATAGAAAGTTTAAAAAGCAATTTATAGAAGATGTAAAAAAAAATAGAATTAGAAAGTAAACGCTTCAAAATGTTTACTAAATTTAGATCTGAGATTATACTGAGTTAACCTCTTAATTTAAGCATAAAAAATATATTTCTATTCTAACAAAATTTTATTAGTATTAATCGTTATTTTCAATACTAGAGAGGAGATTGTAATGCATCGTATTTTTACCATTATAATTTTAATTACAGGAGTTATAATGTTAACATCATGTACATCACAGGAGGAGAACCCTTTCTTCAGTGAGTATGGGACGCCCTTCGAAACACCAGCTTTCAATAAAATTGATGAAGAAGATTTTTTACCGGCCATTAAAAAGGGAATTGAAGAGCATAACAAAGAAATTGAAGCCATTGTCAATAATCCGGCTGAGCCTACTTTTGAGAATGTAATAGTAGCTCTGGAAAAAAGTGGCCAACTTCTGGATAGAACCAATAGTGTGCTGGGAAATTTAAGTTCTGCTCATACAAATGACAAAATTCAGAAGATCAAGAAAAAAACTACTCCTATGCTATCCCGGCATAGTGATGGAATTTTATTAAATGAAAAATTATTTGAACGGATTAAAGAGGTTTATAAAAATAAGGATAAATTTGAATTGGAACAGGAAGACAAAAAAGTCCTTGAGGAATATTATCAGGATTTTGTCAGAAATGGTGCTAATCTTCCTTCTGAAAAGAAAGAGCGTTTAAAAGAAATCAATGAAAAATTATCATCTCTTATGCTTCAGTTTGGAGATAATGTCCGCAATGAGACCAATAAATTTAAAATGGTTATCAAAGATAAAAGCGATCTGGCCGGTCTGCCCCAGGGCGTGATCGATGCAGCAGCAGAAGCAGCCCGTGATAAAGATATAAAAGACGCCTGGGTGTTTACAATTCACAAACCCAGTATGATTCCTTTTTTGAAATTTTCTGAGAAAAGAAATTTGCGAGAAAAAATATTTAAGGCATATATCAATAAAGGCAACCATAATGATAAACTGGATAATAAAGACCTGATCAAAGAAATGGTCAACCTTCGAATAGAAAAAGCTCATCTGCTGGGCTATGATAATTGGTCAGAATACATTCTCCAGGACAAGATGGCCCAAAAGCCTGATAATGTTTATGATCTATTGGATCAAGTCTGGAAACCTGCTCTAAAAACTGCAAAAGAGGAAGCCCAAAAACTGGAAGCGATAGCAAGAGAAGATAATCCTGATTTCGATCTCAAACCCTGGGATTGGTGGTATTATGCTGAGAAATTAAAAGAAAGAGAATACAAACTCGATGACGATGAATTAAAACCCTATTTTCAACTGGAAAATGTTCGCCAGGGTGCCTTTGATGTAGCCAATAAATTGTTTGGAATCACCTTTAAAGAGCGCGATGATATTCCAAAATACCATCCTGATGTTGATGTTTTTGAGGTTCTTGATAAGGATGGAAGTTTGATCGGAATTTTTTATACTGATTATTATTATCGGGATAGTAAGCGAGGTGGAGCCTGGATGAATCATTATAGAAAACAGTTTGGACTTATGGACCAAAGACCAATTGTTTGCAATGTATGTAATTTCTCCAAACCTACTGAGAATCAGCCCAGCCTTCTTAGCATCGACCAGGTTCAAACTCTTTTTCATGAATTTGGCCACGGTTTACATGGCTTGTTATCAAAATGTAAATACAAAAAATTGTCCGGTACTTCTGTACCCCGTGATTTCGTAGAAATGCCTTCCCAGATCATGGAAAACTGGGCTAATCATCCTGATGTTATAAAATCCTATGCAAAACACTGGAAAACAGGTCAGACAATTCCTGATGAATTAGTGCAAAAAATTGAAAAAGCCGCAAAATTCAACCAAGGTTTCAAAACTGTGGAATATATGGCAGCCGCCTATCTCGATATGGCCTGGCATACTCTGGAAGAGAAACAGAAGTTTGATGTCATGAATTTTGAAAATGAAGCTATGGATCAGGTCAATCTGATTCCTGAGATAGTTGTACGCTATCGAAGCCCTTATTTTCAGCATGTCTTCGCAGGTGGATATTCTTCTGGTTATTATAGCTATTTATGGTCAGCAGTTCTGGATGCTGATGCATTTCAGGCCTTCATGGAGAATGGTATCTATGATCAGGCCACTGCTAAATCTTTGCGAGAAAATGTACTTGAACGCGGCGGTTCTCTAGATGCTGATGTTATGTTTCGAAAATTTCGAGGTCGCGATCCCCAAATTGATGCTTTGCTAAAAAGACGTGGTTTCAAGTAAAATTCATCAAATACCCGGGTGAATAAATGCTTTCATCCGGGCTTTTTATTTCTAAAATTTTGTCCATTTCTAAACCCATAATCGAGTAATTTATGTATAAATTAGATAAGTTATCGGATGAGCCTGTTATATTTAGTGTAACTGATCAAGAAGACGGGCAATCAATGACATTTAGTCCGGATTTTGGCGGAAATATTATGGAACTCAAATTGAGGTCGGATAATGGTGAATTGATCAGTGTGATTGACGGGTACTCGAAGCCCAAAGAATTGAAACAAAATCAAGCCTATAAAAGTAGTCTATTATTCCCTTTTGCTGGAAGGATTCCGGACGGGAAATATAATTATACTAATACTGAATATCAGTTCAATATTGATGACGATGAGAGCCAGGCAGCCTTACATGGTTGCTTTGATGATCATCCCTTTGAAATTGATTCTCAAGACGAAGAAGATGACTCGTTCAGAGTAAGAATGAGTTCAGAATATGTGGGTAACCACTCTGGTTATCCCTTCCATCTGGAATTGAAGCTGGAATATAATTTGGTAAATCAGAGGTTGAATTATCGATTTGAAACTATTAATCGTGATGATTGTAAGGTTCCTGTCTCTTTTGGTATTCACACCTATTTTCAGCTTTCTGAAAAAATTAATGACTTACTTATCAATATTTCTGCTGATGAAAAAGTTGAACTGGATCCAGACCAATTAATACCAACTGGCAAAACCTTTGATAATAAGAATAAAGGTCGTAATATTCCCATAATGAATAGCAAAATGAACAATGTCTATGAATACTCCGTTCAGAAGGGAACCGGTGAAACCCGTTTGATTAACCCTAAAAAGAATGTATCTCTAACTTTGAGTCAAGAAACTGGTGGTGATAAACTGAATTACCTGATTGTATTTACTTCGCCAGATCGAAAATCCATAGCAATTGAACCCTTATCCTCAAATATCAATGCTTTGAATACTGGCGATGGATTAATTGAACTCGATCCAGGTGAAACTTTTTGTGGTCAATTTAGTATAATGTTGCATTGATTTTGAATTAATGAAACTAATGATTAATTTACTTCATAATGAATAAGTAAGGAATCATTTTATGATGGAAAATGAAGAGAAAATTGTCGAAAGAGCCCAGGAGGGCGACCAGGATGCTCTGGCCAGACTGGTCAATGAGTATCATGATCGTATTTATCATCTTGGCCTGAGTATGTTAAAACAGGAACAGGATGCTGAGGACATGTTACAGGAAACTTTTCTAACCCTGGTTGAAAAAGTGCATCAGTTTAAAGGTAATTCCTCAATCTACACTTGGCTATACAGAATAGCTACTAATATTGCTCTGAAAAAACTGAAATCCAAACCCCGCAAATATCCCCACATTCCCATTGATGAACCTGATTTTAAGAAAATTCACGAGAACGAGACCAAGGAAGAGATGGAGTTTGATTTTGAGAAGGTCAATAATTATAAATTTCGCAAAACTCTCAATCAAGTTCTTGATGAGCTGCCCCCGAAGTACAAGACTGTTTTTATTCTACGTGATCTCCATAATCTATCAACCAGAGAAACGGCCAAAATTCTTAATCTTACCGAGTCAAATACAAAAGTCAGACTTTTCCGGGCCCGTAACTATCTAAAAGAAAAATTAGAAGATCTAAAAACCGAAGAGTTAATGGTATGAGTAAAGAAAAGAAAATGTACGAAAAAGTATGCGAATACCTGGGCTGTGATATTAATGCGGAACCCTGTCAGGAACTACAACACCATCTTAAAGAATGCCCTCAGTGCGAGGTTTATATAGACGAAATAAAAAATACTGTCAAACTCTACCAAAGGGCTGACGAATGTGAAGAAACTCCGGATTCTGTATCCAAAAAATTATTCGCTACTCTAAATTTAGACCAACCTGATAAGGAAAAAACTTCCGATTAAAACTCTTGCCCATCTTTTGTAACCTCCTACTCATAGTTCCATCTAAAGGGTGGAACTATTAAAAGAGGTAAATTATGATTGGTAAAGAAACACCCCTGGAAGAAATTGTTGAAAAATATCCCAAGTTAATTAAACCCTTGCGTGAATACGGTATTGTATGTGTTCAATGTGGTGAACCAGTTTGGGGAACGATAGGCGAACAGATGGAAGAAAAAAGCCTTGATAACCAGGATGATATTATTGATAATATGAACGAACTGATTGAAAAGGAGGAAGAATGAAAAAGGTTACAGTTCAGCAGGGCCAAGGTGCCACATTTTTAGCAAAAGCTGATTCTAATCACTGGGTAGTAATGGATTCTATCAAAAAGTTTGGTGGCTCTGAAGCAGCGACCAAGCCAATGGAAATGTTACTTATGTCCCTGGGTGGTTGCACTGGAATGGACGTGCTCTCTTTGTTAAAAAAGATGCGTGTTGATATTGATGATTTTAGAATAGAAATATCCGCTGAAAGAGCCGATGAACATCCCAAAGTCTATACAAAAATTGATCTTGTTTATTTCTTTAAAGGCAAGGAAATTGATAGAGATAAAGTAGATAAAGCAGTCTCACTCTCTCAGGATAAATATTGTTCTGTATCGGCTATCTTAAAAGAAACTGCAGAATTGACTCATAGTATAGAAATCGAGGAAAGTGAATAAATTTCAGTAAATAATAAAATTTTTGCCAATAAAAAAAGCTCGTTCTGAAGAGAACGAGCTTTTTTAGTTTTAATCTTACAAATATCTAATTTGCTTGGCTATATTTTTAATTCCAGATTGGCTTCTTCTTTTTTCTTATCAATAAATTCTCTAGTAGCTGATTGTCTATTTTTAGTCTCGAGCTGTTGTACTATTTGATTTTTTACTTCTTCTAAAGGTTTGGATTCAGTATTTTTATCATAAACTTTGATCAAATGGTAGCCAAACCGGGTTTTGACAGGATCACTGATTTCACCAGGCTCTAATGCAAAAGCTGCTTGCTCAAAAGGAGGTACCATATCGCCGTGGGTAAAACTTCCCAGGTCACCGCCTTTTTTACTGCTAGGTCCTTGAGAATGTTCTTTAGCGAGAGTAGCAAAATCGGCACCATTATCAAGCTGAGTTTTGATTTCATCAATTTTAGATTTTGCCTGGTCCTCTTGACCCTTTTGAGGTTGAACCAAAATGTGACGGGCAGAAACTGTTTCCACATCTTTGTAATTTTCATTATAATAATTTACGATATCTTCTTCGGAAGGAGCAATATCTTTTTTCACCTGTTCATCGATGTAAGCCTGAATTTTTAGGCTGGTTTTAATACTTTGACGGATAGCATCGAGAGTAACTTCTTGCTGAGTGAGACGCTTTTTAAATTGTTCTTCGCCACCGGCTCTTTGATATTGCATTTCAAGTAAGCTGTCAACTTCAGCAGGTTCGACAGTAACTCCCTGTTGGTCGGCTAAAGTTGATAGAAGTTTGGTTTCTACAAGATTTTTTACCAGTTGAGTCATCTGCATCTGAAGGCGGGCTGTATCAAGGCGAGTTAACATATTAGTTTGTTTACCTGCCAGATCCTGAAATTTTTGAAAAACATCGGCTGTTGTATATTTAAAATAATTAGTAGTAGCTAGAACTTTATTTTGGTCAGGATTGTATACGGGTAATTTGTTAGATACCTGGGATGCTAATTCATAAGCAGGTGTTCCCTTTTTTAATTTTGTAGCAGTCTTTTGCTTTTTTCCACAGGATAGAATTAATAAAGAGACCATAACAAAAACTGCAATTAATTTTTTCATTAAATACTCCTTAGTTTTAATTAATTTCAAAGAGACTAAAGATAACAATAATTTACAGTAAATCAAAATCATATTATTTTGGGATTTATTGGAAATTAAATTTGTTAATGAAGTAACATTGAATTAGTTTTTAAGGTCGAATAAAGAAAGAAAGTAGATATTAGTGAAGACAATAAAAATATGATAAAAGATAAAGCACTTCAGTTTTTGAAAGAAAATGCGGGAACCTATTTCAAGCAGAAAAAGATATCCCGACTCAGTGGCATAGCAAAATCAGATTATCGCCAATTAAAGAATATCCTAAGGAATCTGGCCAAACAGGGAATACTGGAGAAAAAGAGCGGTAACAGTTACCGATATCCATCAGCCGAAGTAAAGGTCCAGGGTATTATATCTTTCTCTACAAAAGGCTTTAGCTTCGTTAATACTGATGAAGGTGAAGAGATCTTTATCAGCGCCTCTGATTCGGGTACTGCCCTTCACCATGATCGAGTGTGGGTAAAAAAATACAAAAAAAGTTATGGCAAAAGGCCGGAGGGCAAAGTAATAAAAATTGCTAGCCGTTCTAATGAACCAACTTTTGGGATTCTCAAGAGAGAACCCTATGGATGGGTGGCTATTCCTGAAACTCCAGCTCCACCAATTATTTTTTATATTTTAGGTGTAGATAAGGAACTTGAAGAAGGTAAAATGGTACAACTGGAAGATATTGTTTGGCGTCACCCTGACCATCATCCCCAAGCAAAAGTTGTTAACGTTTTGGGTTCCCCTGAAGATCCTATCAATGATTTGATCATCGTCAAAAAAATGTTTGGATTGCAAGAGGATTTTCCAGAGGAAGTACAGGAAGAAGTTGCAGAAATGGAGTTCCCAGATCTTGACTCTCTGTGTGACGAGCGTTTTGATTTCAGAGATAGGGTTGTTTTTACTATTGACCCAGAAACAGCCAAAGATTTTGATGATGGAGTGTCACTTGACAAAAGTGAAGATGGTCATTGGCTGTTAGGTGTTCATATTGCCGATGTTTCTCATTATGTAAAGGATAATAGCGCTGTTGATAATGAAGCTTTGCAAAGAGGGACCAGTGTATACCTTGGCGATAATGTAGTTCCTATGTTACCCGAAAAATTGTCAAATCATTTGTGTAGTCTAGTTCCCGGGCAAGAACGCCTGAGCTTTTCTGTTTTAATGGAATTGTCAAATAATGGGCGGGTGTTGGATTTTTTGATAACTCCTGGCCTGATCAAGTCTGATTATCGCTTTTCTTATCAGGTAGCTCAGAAAATTATAGACAGGGGAAAAGGACAGTTTTATGATAAACTGAAAAATATGAATGAATTGGCTAAAACTATTCACAGGCGAAGAAAAAAGTATGGAAGTGTTGATTTTGATATACCTGAACCTATTTTTGAATTGGATGAACAAGGAATGCCACGGGAAATCAACCCATCCGAAAGATTGGAAACACATCGCTTGATAGAAGAATTTATGTTATTGGCTAACAGATGTATAGCCAGGCGAATCGCTATTCACAGGAAAAGTGAGAAACTACCCTTTATTTACCGTGTGCATGAGTCACCTTCTCAGGAAAAAATAATCGGGTTATATGAAATTTTGAATAGATTGGGATTAAACTTAACTAGGCCAAAAAAATTTAGAACCAGTGACATGGCTAAAATCCTGAAAAAAATTGAAGATTATCCTTTTCATCAGTTTATTGAACAAATCTCTTTGCGTTCTATGGAAAAAGCAATTTATACTCAAGAACCAAAGTCCCATTTTGGCCTTGGTTTTGATCATTATACCCATTTTACTTCCCCTATTCGGAGGTATCCGGACTTAATTATTCATAGATTGTTGAAAAAATACCACGGTGGTTGTGAGAAAAAACTATTGAATCATTATCGAGAAAAACTACCCAAAATTGCAAAGAAATCTACCAAGCGAGAAATCAATGCTAAGGAAGCAGAAAGAGAATTCACCAAACTAAAGCAAATCCGCTTCATATCCGGAAAAATTGGGCAAAAATATAAGGGCGTTATCACTGGAGTAATCGAAGCAGGTATTTTTGTTGAAATTCCAGATTATTTAATAGAAGGTATGGTGCCGGTGAGAAAGATGAATGATGATTATTATGTTTATGATGAAGAAAATCATCAGCTCAAGGGACGACACAATAATAAGACCTATCGTCTTGGCGATATTGTAGAAATTCAGGTAGTTAGAGTTTCACTTAGTGATAGAGAAATAGATTTTGAGCTTATCAACTCATAAGTGGAGATAAAATATGAAGAAAATATTATTTGCAATCTTAACTGTAATTTTACTGCTCTACTCATGTGGATTTGTAAAAGACCCTGCTAAAGGCGCCTTTGACAAAGTGATTGTACTGGCTAATGAAGAAATGCAGGATACAATAAAAAATACTGTTGATGATTGTTTCAGTTATGGCATTCGAACGCCGGCCTTTCAGGAATTCTTTTATACTCAATGGGAAGACATCAATAAGTTTGAAACATTTTCAGAATATAAAAATGTGATCCTGATAGCAAATCCCACTGAAAAGGGTCAGGAAAAGAAAATGTTAAAAGCCATTCTTCCGGAAAAAAAGTATCAACTTGTCCTTCAGGACAGTTTGCACATTTTTTATCTGGAAGACCCCTTTGCAAAAGATCAGGTAATGATAATAATTGCTGGCTCTGATATTGACCAAGTTAGGGCAAATATTGAAGAGCAGAAGGATTGGATCTACACAAAAATTGACAAAGGATACGTGGATAGAGTAAATGATTATATTTATAAACAATATGAAAATAAAGGGGATACCAAGCATATATGGAATAATTATGCATGGACATTCCGTGTACCCAATAATTACAAGATTCTGGAGGAAAAAAAGAATTTTATCTGGCTGGGTCGCCAAAACCCCTTTCGCTGGATATCATTTTACTGGGAAAAGGGTTTTAATACAGATTTGATGAATCTAGATGGCCTTCTAGAAAAGAGAAACCGGATTGGTGCCTTGTATGATTCTCTTGGAACAGATACATCGGCTCTTGGTTTTTATTATACAACTTTTAATGGGCGGGATGCACTTAAGATGTACGGGCTCTGGTTTCATAAACAACAGACCAAAGGCGGCCCCTTTGCATCCTATGCTTTTTATGATGAGCATACAGATCGAACTTTTGTTGTAGATTATTTGATCTACTATCCCGGTCATCGGGTAACAAATCTATTCAGACAACTTGATATAATTGTCAAAACTTTTACAACCCGCTATAAACAGAAATAGAAGTTAACTATCGGAATTATTTAAGATTTTAAAAAGCGGTAATCGATAATCTTTAGGGAATTAATTTGCCTATTTATAGTCTTGCAGTTAAATTAAATGTCGAAAATTTGTAACAAAGGGAGGAATTTAAAATGGAAGTTGCTATTAGTGCTTGTGCCGGAATGGCTTTTGGCAAAGCCGATGGGATCGATCCAGATTATTTTGCACGAATCATTGCTCTTCAGGATTCTGACATGCAAGCAAGGCTTGATGAATTCAAAAAACAGGGAGAAAACTCTAATATATGCGAATTCTTATAACCGGTGCTAATGGCATGCTAGGAGAGAAGTGCTCTCTCAAAATGTCGGAAAAGCATGAGGTATTTGCTTCTGATATTCAGGAAAATTTGCAGTTTGAATGCCACATCCCCTATACAAATATCGATTTGACTGAACCTAAACAAATCCATGCTGTTGTAGAAAGATTTGAACCTCAGGCAATAATTAATTGTGCTGCCTATACTGATGTTGATGGCTCTGAGGATAATCAGGAATTGGCCCATAAAATCAATGTGCAAGGTGTAGAAAACTTAATTGACGCAGTTAGACCTTATAATTCTCATATTTTGCATATTTCTACTGATTACGTTTTCGATGGCTCAAGTGGACCCTATAAGGAAGACGATGAAATCAATCCGATTAATTTTTATGGTAAAACCAAATATGATTCAGAAAAGCTCTTATTTGAATCGGATTTACCTATAACTATTATTAGGACTAATGTCCTATTTGGTAATTCTCAATCTAAAGCTGCTAATTTTGTAAACTGGGTGATTGAAAATCTACGGCAGGGAGAAACCATAAAAGTTGTCAATGATCAGTTTGGAAACCCGACCTGGGTTGATGGCCTAGCAGAGGTAGCAGAAAAAGTTATTGAACAGAAACTTGAGGGAATATTCCATTATGGAGGTGAGGATTATTTGAGTCGTTTTGAATTTGCTCTAGAAATCGCCGATGTCTTCTCTCTTGATAATAAATTGATAGAAAAGGTCACCACCAGAGCTCTTAATCAAAAAGCAGAAAGACCTTACAAAGCGGGATTGATTTCAGATAAGCTTAAAAAATCTTTGGACATAAAACTGTATAGTATTAAAGATGCCTTGAAGCACATGAAAGCGGAAATAGAAGAAACCAAGGAGCCGGGGGATGCAGAAAGCCAATAATGCGGTGGTGATTATACCTACATATAACGAGAAAAATAATATAGAATTTGTTATTAATAAATTGATCGGATTTAATGTTGATATATTGATTGTTGATGATAACAGTCCCGATGGCACTGCTCAGGTTGTTAAAGATTTACAGAATAAATATGAAAACAAGATATATTTAATTGAGCGGGAAGGCAAACTGGGACTTGGTACGGCATATATTGAAGGGTTTAAATGGGCTCTGCAACAAACTTATGAGTATATTTTGGAGATGGATGCTGATCTTTCTCATGATCCCAGAGATGTACCCCGCTTAATAAATGAATGTAAACTGAACTATGATCTGGTTATAGGCTCCCGATATTGTAAAGGAGTTAATGTAATAAACTGGCCTTTAAAAAGATTGATTATAAGCTACATTGCAAGCCGATACACTCGTTTTATAACCAGACTTCCTGTACAAGACCCAACTGCTGGTTTTAAATGCTTTAAACGCAAGGTTTTGGAAAGAATCAATCTCGATGACGTCAAATCTACTGGATATGCTTTTCAGATTGAAATGAATTATAGAGCTTTTAAAGAAGGTTTTTATCTTCGGGAAATACCGATAATTTTTACTGAAAGGACTGAAGGTGAATCCAAGATGTCCAAACAGATTGTTTTCGAAGCTATCCTTATGGTCTGGAAGCTAGTAATCTTAAATTTTTTAGGACGACTATAAATTAATGGACGTCTCAGTAATAATAATTAGTTACAATGTGAAAGAATTTCTCCAGCAGGCTTTATTATCACTTGAAAAAGCTTTGCAGGGCATTGAAAGTGAAATAATCATAATAGATAATGCATCTGTAGATGGTAGTAAAAGAATTGTTAAATCTGAATTTCCTGAAATAGATCTTATTGAAAATAAGGAGAATGTTGGTTTTGGCAGAGCCTGTAATCAGGGACTAGAAATCGCTCAAGGTGATTACCTACTGCTTCTAAATCCTGATACTCTGCTTCAAGAAGATACAATTACCACAATGATCGATTTTTTAGAGAACCATCCTGAAGCAGGTGCGGCTGGCTGCAAAATTCTGAATGCTGATGGTAGCCTGCAAAAAGCCTGTCGTCGCTCCTTTCCCAGGCCATCGGTTGCTATTCCAAAGATGCTGGGACTCAGCCGTCTGTTTCCCCACAACAAATTATTTGGTAAATATAATCTAACCTACAAAAATCCTGATAAATTGACTGAAGTTGATGCAGTCAGCGGGTCATTTTTGATGCTCAAGAGAGAAGTATATGAGGAAATTGGCGGTCTTGATGAAGATTTTTTCATGTATGGCGAAGATCTTGATTTTTGTTACCGCATAAAAGATGCCGGGTGGAAAATATATTACGTTCCCCATACCCAAATCGTTCACTACAAAGGGGAAAGCGCCAAATTGGCCTCCTTTGACAATTTAATCGTCTTTTACAAAGCCATGGGAATTTTTGTTAATAAACATTTCAGCAAAGGAGCCTATTTCTTTATTGATATATTTCTGAAATTGGGAATCGTAATGCGGGGCTTTTTATCTTTAATATCTCGAACTGTGAGAAAATATTTTATTCCCTTTATTGATGCTTTAGTAGTAGTACTAAGCATTTTAGTAACCCATAAATTGCAATCCAATATTATTATTTCAACTCAAACTCTTATATCGATGATTTTGTTTTATTTATTGTTATGGTTAGGGGTAGGATATACAGTAGGATTGTATGATAAACGGGTATTATCATATTCAAGGGCTAGTGTGGCTGCGATAATTGGTTTGACAATATCTCTATTGGCTAATAATGTCTTCGACGAAATGATCTATTCGCCAAAATATATTAACTATTGTTTCTTGTTCATTGGATTATTGATTCCTGGCTGGAGAATTGCTCTGCTTGTATTACAAAGACGCAAATTCATTCCCCTTAAATCCAAATTAATGCGTTCTTTATTGCTGCGACGGACAATTCTGATTGGTAGTGGTGAAGAAACCCGTCGAATTGCAAAAAAAATGCAGACTCATATAGAACACGGATTTGAGATTCTTGGCTTTGTCGATAAAGATTACAATGTTGACAAAATTAATGGCTTTCCATTTCTCGGAGATATTGAAAATTTAAATGAAATTGTTCGTATCCATAAAGCAACGGAATTAATTTTTACTACTGATCGCTTTAATAATGAAGATATTCTTGATATTTTAGATCAAGTTCGCAAAGAAAGAGTTGAAGCTCGAATTGTACCTCGAAATTTGGATTTTATTCTGGGTAAATCCAGCGTTGAAAAAATTGAAGATATACCTTTAATTGAAGTTGATTACAATATTTTCTATTTCAGCAATCAATTTTTTAAAAGAATTTTTGATATAGTTGTATCTTTTGTAGGTGGAATTATTTTCTCACCCTTTGTATTTTTGTATATTCTTTTTACAGGTGGAAAGATAAAAAAACAGAAGTTTTTGACCTGGCAAGACAAGGATTTTTGTGGATATGTTTTCGAGAGTAAAAATGGTGATAAATATAGGAAAAATTTACATAGATTTCCCCTTATTTGGTCAGTTTTCAAAGGTGACATGAGTATGGTGGGAAGTGAATTACTCACAGTAGGAAAGAAGAAAAGAAAATTGCACTACAAACCTGGTATAACCGGTCTTTTTCAGGTTCAGGGTAATCATGAACCTGATGAAGTTGATAAACAAAATTATGAGCATTATTATATGCGAAATTATTCACTTTTTCTGGATATTGAAATTTTATTAAAAGCTCTATTGAGAATATAAATTCAAGGTGATTTAATGAACAATAAAGTCCTGGATTTTGAGAAACCTATCGTAAAGTTGGAGAAAAAACTCAATGAGATGCGGGACCTAGCTGCAACTTCAGAAGTAGATCTGTCCGGCGAAATTGAGAAACTAGAAAAAAAACTTGAGAAACAAATTGAAAAAATTCATTCCAGGTTAACCAGCTGGCAACGGGTGCAACTTGCCCGGCATCCTTCTCGACCCTATACGATGGATTACGTTAATGAAATGGCCTCCAAATTCATTGAATTGCATGGCGATCGCAATTTTGCCGATGATAAATCAATAATTTCAGGCCTGGCTACTATTGATGATGAAAAAGTAGTAATTGTAGGTCAGCAAAAAGGTCGCAATACAAAACAAAATATTGAGCGCAATTTTGGCATGCCCCGACCGGAAGGCTATCGAAAAGCTCTTCGTGTTATGAAATTAGCCGAGAAGTTCAATAAACCAGTTGTAACTTTGATCGATACTCCTGGTGCTTATCCTGGTGTAGGTGCTGAAGAAAGAGGACAGGCCGAAGCTATTGCCCGTAATTTATTTGAAATGTCAAGATTATGTATTCCTATTATTATTGTTGTTATAGGAGAAGGAGCCAGTGGGGGGGCGCTGGGAATTGGTGTTGGCGACAGAATTTTGCTTCTGGAAAACACCTGGTATTCTGTGATTTCGCCCGAAGGTTGCGCATCTATTCTTTACCGCAGTTCGGATAAGGCTTCTGAAGCTGCTGAAGCCATGAAAGTTGGAGCACGCGATGTAGAAAATTTGGGAATTGCTGATGAAATTATCCCTGAACCTTTAGGAGGTGCCCATCGGGCTCCAAAAGAAATGGCTGATGTGCTCAAAAAACGGATTCTAAAACATGTCAAGGAAATGAAACAATATCCTGTTGAAGAATTGATCAAAAAACGGGTAGAAAAATTCTCCAAAATCGGTGTATGGGAGGAATAGTTAATAATGGGAAAAATTGAATATACTTATGAAACCAGAGTGCGCTATAAAGATATAGATGCTATGGGCATAGTATATTACTCACGCTATTATGAATTTTTTGAAGCAGCCCGCTCCGATATGCTTAGAGATATGGGATTACCTTACGGAGAATTTGAGAAAAGCGGATTCATGATGCCTGTGGTCGAATCCCATTGCAAATATTTGAATGGAGCCACATTTGATGATTTGCTCAAAATTAATTGCAAGATTAATCAATATCCTAAAGCCCGCTTGAAGATCAATTATTTAGTTGAGACTGCTCATGGGGAAAAAATTGCTGAAGGATATACTATCCATGGGTTTCTTGATGATAATGGTAATGTTCGTCGTGCTCCTCAAAATATTTTGAAACTTTTTGCTAAAGAAAACGATCAAAACTAGAAAGAAAATTGAATTATTCTGTAAAGATTTGAAAGAGATTTAGTAGAATGGGAACAGGGTTGTTGATTACATTTGAAGGAATTGATGCTTGTGGGAAAACCACTCAAATTGAGATCCTAACTAAGAAGTTGGAAGGAGAACACGATTATGTTGTAGTTCGGGAACCAGGGGGCACACCAATAGGAGAAAAAATAAGGCAAATTCTTCTTGATAATGAAAATATCAGTATGGAAGGCAAAACCGAGCTTCTTTTATATTCAGCCAGCCGTTATCAATTAACCAAACAGAAACTAATTCCTGAACTTGAAAAAGGAAAAATTGTGATCTGTGACCGATTCTATGACTCTACAACGGCCTATCAGGGTTATGGTAGAGGACTGGATATTGACTTTATTAAATCTTTGAATAAATTTGCTACTGATGATCTAGTTCCTGATCTTACTTTTTTTCTGGATATTTCTTTGGAAGAACGCAGGAGACGAATACAAGGAGTCGCTCTGGATCGCCTGGAGAATGAAGAACATCAGTTTCATAGAAATGTAAGGAAAGGCTTTCTGGAATTGAATAAAAATAATGAAAGATTTGTGAAAATTAATGGAGAAGAATCTATTAAAACAATTTCAAAAAAAATCTGGGATAATATAGAAAGGAAACTTTAATGGAAACGAAAAAATTCTATCAGAAATGGTATTTTAAAACCATATTATTTGTAATTTTATCAATTACTTTAGTACTAGCGTTAAGTAAAAAGGAAGAGAAAGATTATTATGATGAATTGCATAATTCATTAAATCTGTATAATAAGACATTTAAACAGTTGATTGTCAATTATGTAGATAAAATAAAACCAGAGAAACTGGCCGAAGTAAGTCTGGATGAAATTCTGGATGGGCTCGACCCATATACGACTCTTCTGACAAGAAAAGAGAAAGAACCTGTAGAAATGTTATCAAAGGGAAAATATGGTGGCATAGGCGTTCGTATAACAATGCGTAATGATACAGTAACGGCAATTGCTCCTATGGATGGTGGGCCGGCTATTCGTGCTGGTATTTTACCCGGTGACCAAATCCTAAAAGTGGATACTGTAGAAACCCATGAAATGTCTCTTAGCGAAGTATCGGAGACAATTAGAGGTAAAGTTGGTACTGAGGTCAATATAACAATCAGAAGACCAGGAATAGATGGCACTACTATCTATACATTAACCCGGGCTAAAATAGATGTGCCCAAAATTAGCTATCACGGCATGTTGAATGATCATGTTGGATATGTGCGTTTGACCGGTTTTTCCCGGGGTGCTGCCCAAAAGTTTGCCGAAGTGCTCAAGAATATGAGCAATACTAATCCGGAATTCAATAGTCTTGTTCTTGATCTTCGCTCCAATCCAGGTGGTCTGTTGAGCGAAGCTTTGAGAATTGCAGAAATGTTTGTTCCGCCTGGTGATACTCTGCTTTTTACTAAAGGCCGTACAAAGCAGTCCAATCGTGTTATCTATGCTAAAAGTCCACCTATGGTCAACCCAAAAGTTAAACTTGCTGTTTTGATTAATGGTGGAAGTGCTTCAGCAAGTGAAATTGTCAGCGGAGTCCTTCAGGATTATGATCGGGGAATGATTATTGGAAATCGCAGCTTTGGTAAAGGCCTTGTGCAGCGAGTACAAAAATTGGATGACGAACATTCCCTAAAAATTACCAATGCTAAATATTATATACCCAGTGGTCGCTGTGTTCAAAAACCTGAATTCATTGATAATCCTGCCTTGATTTTCGAAGAGGATGAAGAAGATACTGTGTTCTATACAAAAAATGGCCGGAAAGTAATTGGTGGTGGCGGAATTGAACCGGACATCGAAGTTGAAAGGGAAGATTTCAAGCAGTACAGATATTCCGCTTTTTTAATCAGCAAAAATATTTTCTACAATTTTGCTATCAAGTACAAAACTGAACATGATGGACTGCCTGATTATTCGGAAATTGATGAAAGCATAATGCAGGAATTCCGTGAATATCTGGATAAGCAAGATCTGAACTATGAGTACAAAAATGAAGAACAGTTGAAAAAGATAGAGAAAAAATTGGCTGATATAGAAGAGTTTGAAAACATTGAGGAACCTTTTGAGAAAGTTTACAATATTTATGCTCAGATGCGGTCAAAAGAATTTGAAAAAAATAAAGAGATAATTAAAAGAAGATTAAAGGGCGAATTCGCCACTCTCAAAGGAGGAACTGAAGCTCGAGTTGAATCCACTCTGGAATATGACAAAGTTCTTGACAAAGCTCTGGAAGTTCTTCAGGATGAAGAGGATTATCTAAATATTTTAGGATATGCTGAAGAATAAAGATTTTCAGATTTTTTGTAATATACTATGGTAACTAAATATTAGTACCAGACAATATTTAGTAAAATAGAACCAAGATTTTTGAAATTTTATAATTTGCCAAAATTAATAATTCTGATATGATCTTATTCGGTTTTCAATAAAACAAATCTATAAATTATTGATCATATTTGTTTCTATCCTTTTATTTTAGCCTGCTGGACTCATGCTAGATAATATCAATGTAAGATGGCACAGTAATTGTTAATGAATATATACATTTTCTTTAATGATTTTTGATAAAACAAATATTTTAAAAGGAGAAAGTATATGGAGGACATGATATTCACTCTTGGGGATGGATTAATTTTTCTGGCCTTTTTTGCTATTGTTATTATCTTTAGTATGTGGAAAAGTAGAAAAGAGGAAAGTGGCGAAGACTACTTTTTAGCCGGTCGCAATTTAATCTGGCCGCTAATCGGTCTTTCCATGATCGCTGCTAATATTTCAAGTGAACAATTTGTCGGTATGTCCGGTCAGGGCGCTGGATCAGCTGGCCTGGCTATTGCCAGTTACGAGTGGATGGCGGCCATTACTATGGTCATTGTTGCTATGTTCTTCCTGCCCACCTCTTTAAAAGCCGGGATCTACACCTTTCCTGAATTTTTA
>DATGCI010000184.1:0-7528 GCA_035312185.1 bacterium | reverse complement strand
ACTATTTGCTCTTAAAGATGGTGTTGTCCATTTCAAAAATCAGTCCCGCGGTCGCAAAGTCGCTACAATTATAGAAGCATAAAAGTCATTTAATTTTTTTATAGACTTTTACAAAATTAGAGAACGGTTTTCTATACCGTTCTCTTTCTTTTTATTGTTTTCATACTTTTAATAGTTCAAAATCTCCGGTAATTATGAGAAATAAGACTAGTAATAATAATCAGACGCCCCAGCAATTTAAAGAAGAACGGAAACGGCTTAATAAAAAAGTTTTAAAAATGGCCGGTAAGAATACCAAACGTTTCTTCAGCCTGGACAATGCTGTTTATCGCAAAGGGAGTTTACCAGTTAAAACTAAAGAACTAATGGGTCTGGTTTCTTCGACTGTATTACGTTGTGATGACTGCATTAGATATCATCTTGGGCAATGTTTCGAAAATAATGTCTCTGATGAAGAACTTGAGGAAACATTATCTATCGCTCTGATTGTAGGAGGTTCTATTACAATTCCTCATATTCGTAAAGCTGTTGATTTTTGGTTTGACCTAAAAGAGTCAGAATCAACAATTAATGAATAAAAATAAAAAATTATTTGCATATTTATAAAGTTTGGTTTAAAATTAAGCGCTTATTGAGAGTTAAAAGGAATCGATAAATTAAATGTTTAACCAATTAATTAACATATTACCCCTAAATATTATTGTGCTAGAAGGCATCATTATCCTACTAGTGGAAAAAGGGGTAGCTGGTTAAGCAGAATTAAAAAATAAAAATTAACCAAAAGCCCCTTTCAGAGATGGAAGGGGCTTTTTTTATTGGAAGAAGAATATGAACAACTTATCAATTATACTCGCCATTATTAGCCTACCCATTATTATCCTACTACTAGACCTAATTATTGTGATTCCACACAAGGAAGGGGCCAAGTTTTAACTGACAAAATACAGAAAAACTTCAAGCCTCTTCCGGAAAAGGAAGGGGCTTTTTTATTAGATAAAAAGGAGGTTTCGGAAAATGCGAAGCGATGTAATTAAAAAAGGAGTAGAAAGAGCACCCAATCGGTCTCTCCTAAAAGTGCGAGATCTGAATGATGGTGATATGGAGAAGCCTTTTATAGCTATTGCTAATTCTTTCAATAGCGTTGTACCCGGGCATCTCAATCTGGATCAGACCGCCAAAGTTGTCGAAGAGTCTATAGCGGAAGCTGGTGGTATTCCTTTCCAATTTAATACTATTGGAATTTGTGATGGGATCGCCATGGGACATGGCGGAATGCGCTACAGCCTGATGAGTCGGGAAACCATTGCCGATAGTGTAGAAGCCATGGTTCGAGCTCATGCTTTTGATGGTTTGGTCTGCATTCCCAACTGTGATAAGATTGTGCCAGGAATGCTGATGGCTGCTATGCGCCTCAATGTTCCCACAGTTTTTATTTCAGGCGGACCAATGAAAGCGGGCAAATCCAGTAAAGGCGAAGTCCTCGATCTAGTTTCCGTTTTCGAAGGTGTAGGGGCTTACAAAGAAGGCAAGATCAGTGAAGAAGAACTCAAGGATATAGAAAATAATGCCTGCCCTGGCTGGGGGTCCTGTTCCGGTATGTTTACAGCAAATTCCATGAATTGTCTTTGTGAAGCTCTGGGAATTGCATTACCGGGAAATGGTACAATTCCTGCTGAAGATCCAGAAAGGAAGGAACTATATAAGAAGGCAGGAAAAACAATTATAGAACTTGTGGAAAAGGACCTCAAGCCTCTCGATATTGTCAATAAAGATTCTTTTGACAATGCAATTACTCTGGATATGGCTATGGGTGGCTCGACAAATACTGTTCTGCATACCCTGGCAATTGCCAATGAAGCTGGTGTGGATTACGATCTGGACAGAATGGATGAAATTTCTCAGAGAACTAAAAATATTTGTAAAATTTCCCCATCAAGTAATTATCATATCGAAGATCTGGAAAAAGCTGGTGGCATTAGTGCAATTCTCAAAGAGTTAACTAAAGAGAATCTGATTAATGAAGATTGTATGACAGTAACTGGAAAAACTGTTGGTGAAAATCTAGACTCAGCAGAAATTACAGATCAGGAAGTTGTCCATAGTATCAACAATCCTTATAGCCAAACCGGTGGTCTGGCCGTGCTCAAAGGTAATCTTGCTCCTGAAGGTAGTGTGGTTAAGTATGCTGGTGTTGCTGAAAAAATGATGGAATTTACAGGAACAGCAATTATTTACAATAGTCAGGAAACAGCCTGTGATGGAATTCTATCGGGCGAAGTCCAAGCTGGCCATGTAGTAGTGATTCGATACGAAGGCCCCAAAGGTGGTCCGGGAATGCAGGAAATGCTTTCTCCCACATCTTATATAATGGGACGTGGTCTGGGAGAGAGCGTTGCTCTGATAACAGACGGCCGTTTTTCTGGCGGAACCCGGGGTGCCTGTATTGGACATATTGCTCCAGAAGCTGCTGACGGCGGCCCGATTGGATTATTGAAAGATGGCGATCAAATTAGAATAGATATTCCTGCGGGAAAACTTGAAGTACTAGTTGATGAAGATGAACTAAAAGCACGCAGAAAAAGCTGGCAACCCAAACCGCCAAAAGTTGATTATGGTGCTCTGGGTAGATATGCCAAAATGGTAGAATCAGCCAGTAAAGGCGCAATTTTAAAATAAATCAAAAAGGAATAGATCATGAAAGGTTCAGAAATAATTATAGATAGTTTAAAAAAAGAGAAAGTTAATAAGATCTTTGGCTATCCCGGTGGGGCAGTTATCCCTATTTTTGACACACTGTATTCTAATCCGGATATTGATGTTACTCTCACCCGCCATGAACAGGGTGCTGTTCATGCTGCTGATGGATATGCCAGAACAACTGGTAAACCAGGAGTTTGTATTGTTACATCAGGCCCCGGTGCCACAAATACAGTTACAGGACTGGCAACAGCCAAACTTGATTCTGTACCTGTAATTGTTATCAGTGGTCAGGTACCGACAGGATATATTGGGACTGATGCTTTTCAGGAAACTGATTTTTTCGGACTGTCTCGCTCAATTTGCAAGCACAATTATCTGGTTAAGGATATAAAGGAGCTTCCGAAAATTATCAAAGAGGCATTCCATGTGGCCAAATCAGGACGTCCCGGCCCGGTAACAATCGATATTCCCAAAGATGTATCTCTGGATGAATTAGAGAATTATAAATATCCTGATAAAGTTGATCTGGCCGGCTATAAACCCGTTCTGGAAGGCAACATGAAACAGATTAAGAAATTGGCTGAATCTATTAAAGAATCGGAAAAACCGGTCCTTTATACAGGCGGTGGTATTGTAACTTCTGGTGCAGAAGCTGAGATTCGAAATTTTGTTGAAAAGACTAAAATTCCAACCACAACAACTCTAATGGGATTAGGTACGCTCCCCTATGATCATCCGGAATTTCTGGGCATGCCTGGAATGCATGGAACTGTAGCGGCCAATTATGCTCTTACAGAATGTGATTTGTTAATCGCTATTGGAACCCGTTTTGATGACCGGGTTACAGGCCCGCCGGATACTTTTGCTAAAAATGCAAAAGTTGCTCATGTTGACATTGACCCGGCTGAAATTGGAAAGATCATTGAAACTGATATTCCTGTAGTTGGAGATGCCCACTATGTTCTCCAGCAACTTGATAAGATTCTGGAGCCCAAAGAAAAGAACGGCTGGAATGCTAAAACAACAGAATGGCAAGAACAATATCCGCTCCGCTATGATCAAGAAGGCAATCAGGAAATTTTAGCCCAATATGTTATAGATCAGCTTAACGAACTTGTTGATGATGCTATTATGGTTACTGATGTAGGTCAGCATCAGATGTGGGTGGCCCAGTTCTTCCACTTCAAGAAGTCCGGACAGTTGTTGACTTCTGGTGGTCTGGGAACCATGGGTTATGGATTACCAGCTGCTATGGGCGCCGCTTCCAGCAATCCAGGAAAGCCGGTTATCAATGTAAGTGGCGATGGCGGCTTTCAGATGAATATTCAAGAATTAACGACCTGTGCTCTCAATAATATTCCTGTCAAAAATATTGTGATCAACAACTCCTATCTGGGAATGGTGCGTCAGTGGCAGGAATTATTCTGGAATAAACGCTACGCTCAGACCAGTTTGAGAGATCGTTCCAATGGTTCCAAAGATAGTAAACATACTCCGGAAAACTACTGTCCCGATATAGTTGGCATGGCTGAAGCCAGTGGTGTGAAAGGTCTACGCGCCACCAAACCTGAACAGGTCAAAGATGTTCTCAAAGAAGGCCTGGAACATGACGGGCCCGTAGTTATGGAATTTTTCGTTCGCGAAACTGAAAATGTGTATCCAATGGTTCCTGCCGGAAAGCCAATTAATGAAATCTTATTAGGAGACTAATTATGAAAGAAAAACACACAATCATCATAAAAGTCACCAATCACGTTGGTGTATTAGCCAAAATAAGTGGTCTGCTTGCCCAGCGAGGCTACAATATAGAAAGTGCGATTGCCGCTCCAACAGAAAATCCCGACGTATATAAAATCAGCCTTGTTGTCAAGGAAAATGAAAAAGGGATTCAACAGATTACCAAACAGCTCAACAAAATGGTTGACACACTCAAAGTTACTGACATTTCCCATAAGAATAATTATGTAGTTCGGGAATATTTGATCATAAAAGTTCAGGTTAATAATGACAACCGCTCCGATGTATTTGAACTTATGCAGGTTTTTAGTGCCAAAGCCCTGGATGTTGATTCTGATTATATTATGATGGAATTAGCAGGTACTGCTCGCAAGATCAGCAGAATGATCAAACTGCTAAAGCCGTTTGGTATCGAAGAATACGTGCGGAGTGGAGAATTCGCTATGAGCGAATAGTAGGGTGATTTATAATTAACAATTATCAAAAAATTTGAATAAAAATTATAGGAGTACACAATGGACATTACAATGTATTACGATAAAGATGCTGATAAAAAAATTCTTGAAGACAAAAAAATTGCAGTAATTGGCTACGGAAGTCAGGGACATGCTCAAGCCCAGAACCTCAAAGAGAGTGGCTACGATGTAACAGTTGCGGAAGTAGAAGGTTCGGATAATTACAAACTGGCAAAGAAACATGGATTCGAACCAGTCAGTGCTGCTCAAGCCAGTAAAGAAGCTGACATTATTCAAATTCTTGTACCCGATGAGGTGCAAAAAACTATTTACATAAATGAGATCAGGGATAATCTTGCCGAAGGCGACGCTTTGGTTTTCTCACATGGTTTCAATATTCATTTCAACCAGATTGTTCCGCCTGAAAATGTTGATGTCTATATGGTCGCACCAAAAGGCCCCGGGCATCTTGTTAGAAGAGAATATACCAAGGGCAAAGGCGTACCCTCTCTGATCGCTGTTTATCAGGATGCTTCCGGTCAGGCCAAAGACCTGGCTCTGGCTCATGCCTGTGGTATTGGCGCAGGTAAAGCGGGAATTATCGAAACTAGTTTTAGAGAAGAAACGGAAACCGATCTGTTTGGAGAACAGGCTGTGCTTTGTGGCGGCGTTACCGAATTGATAAAAGCCGGCTTTGAAACTCTGGTTGAAGAAGGTGGATATCAGCCAGAAATCGCCTATTTTGAATGTTTGCACGAATTAAAATTGATCGTGGATCTTTTTTACGAAGGTGGAATTGCGAATATGTATTATTCAGTCAGTGATACAGCCGAATATGGCGGAATGACCTGCGGTCCAAAAGTTATCAACGACGAGACAAAAGAACGCATGAAAGAGATTCTGGAAAATGTACAAAATGGTAAATTCGCTAAAGACTGGATCCTGGAAAACAAAGCAGGCCGACCAGAACTTGAAGCCCGGCGCCGCGAACATAGAGAATTAAAAATAGAAAAAGTAGGTAAAAAACTCAGGGAAATGATGCCCTGGCTAAAAAAGGAAGAGTAAGTATGAGTAATAAAATAGAGGTATTTGATACAACTCTAAGGGACGGGACTCAGGCCGAAAAAATTTCATTTTCCGCTGAAGATAAACTCCATATTGCAAAACGGCTGGATCAAATGGGTTTTGATTATATTGAAGGTGGCTGGCCGGGTTCCAATCCCAAAGATATGAAATTTTTTGATAAAGCCAAAGAACACAAATTTGAAACAAGTAAAATTGTGGCTTTTGGTTCGACTCGTCATGCGAAGAATGATGTAGAAGACGATCCCAATATTCAGGCTTTACTGGAGGCTGAGACTCCAGCTGTATCATTGTTTGGAAAAAGCTGGATACTCCACGTTGAAAAAGCTCTTAAAGTTTCTAAAGACGACAATCTGGAAATGATCAAAGACAGTGTCGCCTACATGAAAGAAAATGGTAAGGAAGTCATCTACGATGCCGAGCATTTTTTCGATGGTTATCTGGATGCGCCTGAATATGCCCTGGAAACTCTAAGAGTAGCGGCAGAAGCGGGAGCCGATATGATTGTGCTTTGCGACACAAATGGAGGATCTCTACCAGGACAGGTGCGCGAAATTATGGATGAAGTCATGATCAAAATCGAGGCACCTATTGGCATTCATGCCCATAATGACTCCGGGCTCGCTGTTGCCAATACAGTTGAAGCTGTACAGGCTGGCGCTGTTCATATTCAAGGAACAATCAATGGCTATGGTGAAAGATGTGGCAATGCCAATTTGTGCTCAGCAATTCCCAATTTACAGCTCAAAGCCGGTTACCAGTGTCTGGCTGATGACAAGATCAGGGAAATCACCTCCCTATCCCATTACGTCAGCGAAGTAGCCAATCTCAGCCATCCTAATTCCATGCCCTTTACCGGAAAAAGTGCTTTTGCACATAAAGGCGGCATTCACGTCAGTGCTGTTATGCGAGAGGAATCCAGCTACGAGCACATTCAACCGAAGCTGGTGGGAAATTCCCGGCGAGTACTGGTTTCAGACCTTTCTGGAAAAAGCAATATTCGTTACAAAGCCAAGGAGTTGGGAATCGACCTTAATAAGACGGAACACAAAAAGAATATTGGTAAAATTGTTGACCAGCTCAAAATATTGGAGCACGAAGGTTACCAGTATGAAGCAGCCGAAGCCTCTCTTGAGTTATTGATCAATCAAATCAATGGTGAATATAAAAGCCATTTCGAATTAATCGGTTTTAGAATTTTCATTGAGAAAAACCAATCAGGAGAAATCCGCTCAGAAGCCTCTATCAGGGTAATTGTTGATGGCGTTGAGGAACATACAGCAGCCGAAGGTAATGGCCCTGTTAATGCTCTTGATAATGCTCTTCGTAAGGCTTTAATTGAATTCTATCCTGAAGTCAGTCGCTTGAAATTGGAAGATTATAAAGTAAGAGTCCTCAATGGTCAAGGTGGAACAGGTGCTCGGGTTAGAGTACTTATTGAAACTGGAACCGATGATTCGGAACAAACCTGGGGAACTGTCGGAGCTTCTCGCAACATTATTCAGGCCAGCTGGCAGGCTCTTACCGAGAGTGTATCCTATTATTTGATGAAA
>DATGCI010000183.1:0-28363 GCA_035312185.1 bacterium | reverse complement strand
CACTCTAAATTGATATAAGTCACTGTTTATAAATAATATTGTTTTAAGATAGGAGTTATTTTAAAAATTCCCGCCTTATAAAAAAATGCGTTAAGAAATTCCAAGAATGGAGCGTTAAGAACCAATATATGTTTGAACCCGTAGGGTGAGTTTATATTGGTTTAGCGAAATGAATGGAATTTTAGCATTTTTTTATACCGCGGGCGAGTTTTTTCGCACTTTTTTCCTCGCTGAAAAAAGTGCACCTAAAATGGATTTGAGGTAAAATTTTAAAACTTATCTATTATTAATTGTTATTCCTTTGTTACTTTTGTCTCGACCGGCTCCTTAATTTATATTTGATAGTTCGGACTTCGAAAGCATTCGGAGCCACAAAAGTAACCAAATCAACTTAAAGATCCCGAACTTGTTTCGGGTCGAATAGATTCCGGGCTGTGTCTCGGAAAAAGGCGCCGGCTAGATATCTACGACTCACGGGCTCGTCCCGGAGATAAAATACTAAGATTTTGAATCTCCACTGAAAATATTTTTAGGCTCAATGATTGTTTCAATCCATTGAAATCATTTGATTTGACTATGACAATAAAATACGTAACTATTATTTAGAAACATTACCCGCTGAAAAATATTTTTTAACCGTTCCGCTCCAAAATCTTCAAGACGTATTTTATTATAAGGCCGGAAATAAAAAAATTATAAGTTACCGATAAAATCATTATTGTAAAAAACGGGGGGATCCCAGATAGACAATTATCTCAATATTGAGAAGCAATTTTATCAGGTACATTAGGATCATAGTCCAGATAATAACCTTTAGAATTTAAAATATTACGGATGTGCCGGGCAGTTTTATTTAATGAGGATATAATTTTGTCTTCTAACTCAGATTTGTTTTCAAAACCTTTGTTGCCCGATTTTTTCAATGGATCGACAATAGCGTCCAGATATTTCATCTGCAACTGATCTTCGTCAGAAATCATGAGATGGTACAGATCCCGCACTTGCTTGAGAAAATAATAATTGGAAAAAATTTGATTGAAATCGCTCTCTTTTTCCGGCATTCTATAACTTAAAGTGGAAAACAGTTTACTGGAAACCGGATCAGCAATTTCATAATGGGCTTTTAAAATGAATAGAAAGTTCTCAACATCTCGCAATCCACCCGGACTTTCTTTAACATTGAGATATTTTGAATCTTCATGAAATTTGTTGCGGTTGCGAATTTCTCGAAGCAAAGAGGAAATAAAATCCTTCTTCTGCTCAAAAATAAAGGGCTTAATTAACTGCTCGAGAAAAGCATCTTGAAAATGATCACTGCCATAGACAAGTCTGGCTCCTAGCAGCTGCGATTTGTCAACAAAACTGTCTTCGGTAGGATTTTTGAAGAAATCCTTTAAATCTTGAAAAGTAGTTACATAACTGGTAAAACGGTCAGCAAATTTATAATGGGGCATGATGGAGCGTCTGATAATGTGCTTGTTCATTTTGACGATGATTTGATTGGCAAACTTTTTTTGTCGTTTGTTAGTAGAATTGAGAAGAATAATAAGGTCGTAGTCATCTTCAAAAGCCTGTTTGCGAGCATGGCCCCCGGTCACATACAAACCTAATTTATCTTTTGTTAATGGTGGATTATCATAGGATTTTTTGACATCTTTGCGGCACAATTCAAACAAAATTTGAATGTAGTTGTCAGAAAAAATAGTGAATTCCCGATTCAGAGTGCCAAAAAAAGTTCCATTAATAGCATTAATGCCGAGCCGCATAAATTCAAAATCGTAGTAAGTCCCCAGACGCTTTATTTGTTCCTCAGTAGAATTGAAATTTTCAATATTTTTGAGTAATCCTTCACTGATCTCGCGAAATTTTTTGGGATTGTTAAAATCAATTAAATAGGATTGATAGGTGTTGAAAACCCGGTAGATAAAGCGCTTAAAATAGTAACTGCTGGAATAGGTTAAATGGCACAGATCCAGCAATTTTTTACGGATTTTGTTGACTTCTGGATCCATGATCGGAATTTCCAGAACATCGATCAATTTTTTGAGCAGATCCTCTGGTAGAATGAACAAAAAGTTGTACATCTTTTTGGGATAAAATTCTAATACCTGACCCAGATTGCCAATGTCTTCTAGGGTAGATTTGAGTTTGTTGATGAATTCAACCTGCAGTTTGTAAATATTACCTTTGGGTAGATAGCGGGGCAGATTTTTTTTGATAATTGTGAAAAGGGAAATAAAAAGATAAGGACTGCGTTTGCCCCATTTAATATAGCGGCAGGCAATCGATGGTGAGGCTTTATTAAAATCGTCGAGAAATTTTTTCAGCAGTTGCTTATTATTGTTGAGCAGAGATAGAAGGTCGTCCCAGTAGCGGGTGTTGTAGAAAAAATCCATCGACGACAGAAAGCCTTCTGCTATATTGGACTTGTATTTGATCAAATCCCGATTGACAGCCCTTTTCCCAGTTTGAAATATTGTAATATTGCTTAAATGTCTGGATATATTTGATAGAATTTTCTTTGCACCATATTTGGCAACTTTGATATGATCTTTATAATGGATCAGCAGTTGGGTAGCAGGTTTGGCATAACTGGTAGCAGAAAAGCCCATTGTTTCAGCAACTTTATCTAAATGATTGAAGATGGATTCATCTTCGAGTGCAATTTCTTCTTCCTGAACAACAAATAGTTGATAAAGAAAACGAAAAGTCTCCAGAAAAGTTAATGACCGATACAGCCGATAGTATTCATCTCGATTTTGAATATCATTGTTGTATAAATAGTGCAAAACTCCCAGTGTGGTGTTTTGATCACTGAGACCTTTCCAGCTTTTTAAGGCTGTGATCGTTCCTTTGATCAGACGCAGACCATCTTTTTTAGGATGGAGAACCTCTTCCTCATTTTCGCGAGTGATCAGATCCTGAATCTCACCCAGAACGCCTCGTAAAAAGCCTTCATGATACTTATTGTTTTGCCCTTTCCGGTAATAATAACGGGCCAGAATATCATTGGAAAAGTCTTCGAATAAATCTTCATCTCCAATTATAGAGACAGAGTTTAGCATTTCATTAAGAAGGACAAAGTCACCGATTTTTTTATCGAGGTGCTCATGAAATTCTTCAATAGAAGCCGAGTAGCCTTTTCCTCCAATGTGTTCGGATATGTGAAAATGAAGAACACTGGCATGCTTGATCATTTCGGAATACAGCTTGGAAAAAGCTTTTGTGAGAATGGGACGGGATTCGCTGCCCCGATCAAGAATTCCAATATCGATATCTTCTTGATCAACTCGCGTTCCCACACTCAAAATATTATAATCAGGAGCATTTTCTGGTAGAAATTCTTCCAACAAAACAGCCATATAGGAGCGGGAGAGCAGCCGGAAATCATTGCCAGTTCGAATCAGAAAGTCGCGCAATATATTATAATTATTCGTTGTCTTGGTAGAAAGTTCCAGTTTGAGAACATCGATGGCTTTGAAATTAAGCAGTAAAAATTGCAAGGAATAGTAGCAGCCGATCATATCCAATTTGGTCTGGCGGTCATCAAGGAGGCTGGCAATTGTCCGCATATGCTTGCCAGGGGCACTGGAGAATCGGAGCAGCCGGATTTGATCGATTAGATGATGCTCGTCAAGCAGTGCTATTAATGCATCGTAATGTTCCTCAATGCTGAGAGTATATTTTTGGTGATGGTTCCCCAGCTGAGAGGCTCGGCCCATTAGATCGATTGTTGAATAGTCAACATTACGTTGCAATTTTGTTTCTCCTTGATAATTAAACTAAAACTGGAGATTTTTTGATATTACCAATCAATTTTAATCGAATTAAAACCCATTTAAAAAGGGGTGGATATCAGAGAGTGCCTATCTTAATGATTTGTGAAGCCAAAGAATATTCGCCGAATTATTTTCTGGAATCTGAACAGGAATGCTATTTTATTGGTGTGGAATGGGTTTCCATCCATTCTTCTGCCAGTGACATGCCTTCTTCAAAAGCCTTCAGATTAAGCTCCTCAGTGCCTTTCGGAACACGGGCTTTAATAGCATGCCGAACAGCCTCTTCAGAAACAATCTCAGAAATTTTAACAATTATCCCCAGAGAAACAATATTGGCAACAATGAATTTTCCCAGACGCTCAGTAGCAGATTTAATAATAGGCAGCTGGACAATCTTGTAATTTTCATCTGGTAGGCTTTTCACCATTTTTTCATCGACAATCAGAATGCCGCCCTCTTTGAGATCCTTGTGGTATTTGTCACAGGCTTCCTGGGTTAAGGCCAGCAGAATATCGAGATTTTCGGCTTTTGGATATTCAATATCTCCATCTGAAATTATGACTTCAGAGCGACTGGCACCGCCTCGGGCTTCAGGTCCATAAGACTGGCTCTGAGTGGCGTTTAATCCATCATAAATTGCTGCAGCTTCAGCAAGAACTTTTCCAACCAGGATGAGACCCTGGCCGCCTGATCCACTTAATCTTATTTCCTGTCTTAAAGACATTAGTATATCTCCACGGTTAGTTTATTTATTGGCTTTGTCACGTACATCCTGGTATTTTTCCAGGTAGCTTGGTTCATCTTTATCTACATAGACGCCGGTTACAAATTTATCCTTGAGATCTTCTTCGGACATATCAGCGGCTTTTTTAATCGATATGCTATTTTCCTTCTGATATTGAAGCATATCAGCACCTGTTGTTCCGGTTTCTTTATTAGCCCGGCCATAGGAAGTGGGGCACATTGTCAAGACCTCCACTACGGAAAATCCTTTTTTCTGAAAAGCCTGCTCCATATAGCGATCCATTCGAGCCGTATGATAGGTTGTAGAGCGGGCCACATAATTGGCACCGGCAGCTTTCGCCAGCTCACTAATATCAAATGGTGAGTCTGGATTTCCATAAGGCGCTGTAGAAGCAAATTTACAGGTCGGAGTCGTCGGTGAAGCCTGCCCTCCGGTCATTCCATAGATGTAATTGTTAAATACAATTAAATTGAGATCAATATTTCTGCGGGCAGCATGGATAAAATGATTACCGCCGATAGCTGTGGCATCGCCGTCACCTGAAACTACAATAACATGCATATCAGGATTAGCCAGCTTGATTCCTGTACTAAAAGATAAAGCCCGACCATGAGTGGTATGCAGAGTGTTGAAATCTACATATCCCGGCGTGCGACCGGAACACCCAATACCGGAAACAAGGGCAATTTTATTTTTATCCCAGCCCAGTTTGTGGACTGTGCGCAGGATAGCTTTCAAAATTATTCCATTACCACATCCATCGCACCAAATGTGGGGCATTTTATCTTTTCTTAGATAATTTAAATAATCCATATCAGTCCTTATTCATGATTGCGTTGACAATTTCTTTTGGTTTGATCGCTTCGCCGTTAACATGATTGACTTTGATAATAGAAGTTGCATCAGGAGTCAATCTTTCCACTTCGCCGGCAATTTGCCCAAGATTCATTTCAGGAATAACAATTGTATCAACCTGACGGCTTAATTCTTTGATCTTTTGAGTGGCAAAAGGCCAGATAGTTTTTAGACGAATAAACCCGGCTTTTTCCCCTTGTTCACGACAAACCTGCATAGCTCGCTTGGCGGATCGAGCAGGAGCACCATAGGCAATTATCAAAACATCCATATCATCAGTATTGAATTCTTCGTAATCCAGTATATCATCGAGATGTTTGTCGAATTTTGTATTTAAACGCATCAACTGGCGGGTGGCTTCATCAGAATCATTGGTCGGAAAGCCGGTTTCGTCATGAACCAGTCCAGTAATATGATAACGATAGCCTTCGCCAAAATTAGCCATTGGCGGAATACCTGAATCAGTCATTTTATAAGGCAGATAATCATCAGGTGAATTTTCTGGTTTGATACGCTCTGCAATTTCCAATTCAGAATCAGGCCGAATAGTGATCTTTTCTGTTAAATGGGCAATTATCTCATCAGTGAGAACTACAACTGGGGTTCTGTATTTTTCAGCCAGATTAAAGGCTCGAACTGTCATATAATAGCATTCCTCTACTGAATTGGGGGCAACTGCAATAATGGGATGGTCACCATGAGTTCCCCAGCGAGCTTGCATTACATCGCCCTGGGAACCTTTTGTTGGGAGTCCTGTACTGGGACCACCACGCTGAACATCAATTATTACGGAGGGAACCTCGGCCATTACTGCCATACCCAGATTTTCCTGTTTGAGAGAAAAACCGGGACCGCTTGTAGCAGTCATGGCTTTTTTACCGGCTATGGAAGCGCCTACAACAGCACCCATACTGGCAATTTCATCCTCCATTTGAATAAAAGTGCCGCCAACTTCCGGAAGAGTTTCCGAAAGCGTTTCTGCTACTTCAGAAGAGGGAGTGATCGGATATCCAGCAAAAAACCGGCAACCACCAGCAACAGCTCCGTGGGCAATGGCAACATTTCCCTGCATTAGTCTGGTTGTATTTTTATCGCTCACAAAATACTCCAATTATTGGTTAACTTTTTCCTGTTCTGATTCCTCTTTTTCTTCCTGTTCTTCCACATTGATTGCAAAGTCGGGGCATAATTTTTCGCACAATCTGCAGCCTATGCAATCCTCTGGACGCACCGGATGGGAATAGAAACCTTTCATTTCAAAAACATCTTTGGGGCAAAATTCTACACAAATTTCGCAACTTTTGCACCAGGCTTCATTGACTTGTACTTTAAATGATTTTTTCATTAATAGAACTCTTTTTTACATTAATTGAGAAAATTTTATGGTTTGTGATTGTTTCTAAATGTAATATGAGCACTTGTATAATAGATTTGTATTTATTTTATATTCTTTTTGTAAGGTGGGTACTCTTATATTAAGACTCTATTGATTCTGCTGGTTTCATGATTTCAAAAAATTGTCAATAAATACTCCAACAATATCTATACCAAAGTTGAAATTATTCCTGAAAATTTATTGCAACCTCGATTGGTTCTGTTTGCATGCGAGCCCGAATACCAACTGGCAAAGTTAATCTCTCCTCGATATGGCCATAGGCAAAATTGGTTAAAACGGGAAAGTCATATTCTCCAATTAAATCATCAAGTAAATCATTCAGAGGGAAAGCCTTTTCATCTTCTTCATCATCAGTACTGACGAAAGAGCCTAGAATCAAGCCGGAAATTTCTTCGAATACTCCATGCAATTTCAAAGTGGTTAAAAGCCGATCGAGATTATACCCGGTTTCACCAATATCTTCAATAACCAGGATTTTGTTTTTAAAAGAAGGGCAATAATGGGTACCGACCAGGCAGCTTATCAATGTTAAGCAACCCGGTAAAAGTCGTCCTTGAGCAGAACCTGATCGATAAACTTCAATATCTTTGTTTTTAGGGTTTTTTAATTGGTAAGAATTTGAATCCTGTCGTAAAATTTTCCAGAGCCACTCTTCAGAATAGCTGGAAAAATTAGCCCCCATATCTGAAGCCACCATAGGGCCTGAATAGGTTATCCAGCCTAACTTTTTGAGAAAAGCAAATTGCAAAACAGTTATATCGGAATAGCCAATGATATTTTTGGGTGAACTGTTTTTGAGGGCGTCAAAATCAATATGATCCAAAATGCGCATCATACCATAGCCCCCACGAACGCAAAAAATAGTGGAAATTGCATCATCCTGCAAAAATTGATTCAAATATTGGGCCCGTTCAGAGTCGGTTCCCGCCAGATAATTTAATTCCTGATTCAAATTGGGAGCGGTTTTGGTCTGAAAACCCTGCTTATGGAGATAGTCAATGCCTTTTTCTGTTTTTTGAGAATTGGCAGCACTGGCAGGGGCCACAATACCTATAGTTTTCCGGTTATTTAATTTAGGTGGAAGTTTATATGTCTTTTTACCTTCTGACATCCCTTAAAATTGCAAGATTTATTTTAAAAGACAAAGTTTTTTTTAAATTTTACTTTAATTATATAAATGATATATTTTAATTTATATAGTAATTCAGTTTTTTAGATAATAATAGGTGTCAATATGAAGAGATTAATATTATTTATAGTTATTATAACGGTGGCTTTAGCTCCTTTGGATGTAGCCGGACAATTAACCGTTGAAAAAGCTGATCAAGAAAATGACAGGAATGTTAATTGGCAAAATATTAAAGATTCCCTGCAATTGGTTTATCAGGAAGAGTTGAATCGTAAAGTTGATTCGCTCAAGCAGACTTATCAAGAGAAGCAGGACCAATTTCTCGATCAATTGGAAGAACGGCGCAAAGTTAATTTTGAATATATTCAAAATTTACAAGATAGCTTGAAACTGTTCAAAGAAAGGGTGGGCAAATTTCAATTTCGTAATAGTATTCGAGATTCAGCCTACGAAGCTCGCTATTTTGAATATATTGAGCGGTTGCTCGATTATAAAGATAAGGAACGTAAGAGTATTTTAGGTGTCAGTATTGGGGGAAAGGCTATAAATGAATTTAAGATTGAGGTTCTTACAAATTATCTGAATCTTTATTCACCTAGAGGGAAGAGTGAATATGTTCAGTACTATTTGACCCAGGTTTATTACAACCAGAAAATGTACGCAGAAGCCGAACTTTCCTTTTTAAAATATCTCTATTTCTACACCGATTCACCTTCCTATAGCGACATGAAACATGAGCAGCTCAAATTGATTCTGGGAAATAGTTATTTTAAAGAGCGCTCCAGCCACATTGTGAAGATTATGGACAACATTGATGAAAGTCTGAGTTTTCAGGATAGATATTACAATTTTATCAATGAGATCCAGACCTATCCCAATCAAGAACTTGTTCAATATTTTCAGCCGGAGGTTGATAACTATCTCAATTTGTTTCCCCAAAACCGCAATTCTGCTCGTTTATTGGCCTCGCTTTCAGAACATTATCAAAAACAGGAAAAAGTGCAGTATGCCTTCCTCACCCTGGAAAAAATAATTCATTTGTTTCCCCATTTCCCGGAAGCCAGTCAGGCCATGTTTAAAAGGGCCAGGATTAGAGCTGAGGAATTTGAAGAATACGACCAAGCCCTATCTGATTATAATCGGTTTATAGAAGAAAACCCGGAATCTAAAAGAGTACCTGATGCCCACTTTCAGATCGCTGTGCTCATGGAAAATTATATGGAAAAGTATGATATGGCTCTAGATAAATATCAGGATTTCGCTGAAAAATATCCCGATTCAGAATTCACAGCCCGGGCAATGGAGCGGTCCGCAGCTATTGTTGAAGAAAAAATCAAAGATAAAGAAAAAGCTGTCGGGATTTATCTTGATATAGCAGAAAAATTCAAAGGCTCTCAAACCGGGAAAAAGGCTCGCACTAAGGCCGCCAACCTTTATTATGAAATCGAGCAGTATGAAAATTCTATCGATCAATTCATGCAATTATATCGCAGTTATCCCATGGAGAAGGAGTCTATCGAATATCTATTCAAAGCGGCTGATATTTACGAGAAAAAACTTAAGGATATTGATAGAGCCATTGAAACATTAACCTACATCACAGAAAATTTTCCGGCCACAAAACAGGCCAATGAGGCCCAGAAGCGAATTGATGATCTCAGTAAAGAAAGCGGGGAATAGTGAAATTTAAGAATATATTTCTGATTATTTTTCTATTGCTCACTCAATTGAGTTGCTCAACCCGCTACATTAAAAATGACTCTGATGATCAACTTGTGGTTTTATTGCACGGCATCAAGGACAAGCCTTATATAATGTGGAAACTGGAAAAAGGATTACAAGAGCAAAGCTATGCTGTGTTGAATATGCATTATCCGTCGGTAAGGGCTGATATGGATTCTATCATCACTGCTCTTGAAAAAAAAATTGGTCCAGTCAGTCGAGAATTTGATCGTATCCATTTTGTGACTCACAGCCTGGGAGGCATAGTTATTAGAGCCTATTTAGATGAACACAAGCAGCCTAATTTTGGCCGCCTGGTAATGATTGCTCCTCCCAATCGAGGTGCTATTATGGCGGAAAGATTTGAGGATGTTTTTCTATATAAATGGATGTATGGCAAAACCGGGCAAAAATTAGGAAAAGATAGCACAGATTACTGGCAGCAATTTCCCGCTCCGTCGATTCCCTTTGGGATAATTGCCGGCGGTCTGAAAAATAAGGGCGGATTCAATCCTCTGATCCCTGGCGATGATGATGGCACAGTTGGTGTTGAGGAAACCCGTATCCAGGGTTATCAGGATTTTATTGTCATTGCTGGTTTGCATACTTCTCTGCTCTGGCAGGATAATACTTTGGAGCAAACTCTCTATTTTCTTAAACATGGAGAGTTTAAATAAATCTGGATCTTAAAATTTTATAGATTAAAGGTGATTTTATCAAAATTACTCAGCCTGAAGAACCATTATCAAAAAGAAAAAAAGCTTTCCTGCGTTCTCTGCAAAAGAAAAAATTGCGCTATAAAAGGGATAGTTTTCTGATCGAAGGTAAAAAAAACACTTTAGATGCTATTCAAGCAGGTCAGGAGATCAGTAGTGTCTATTTTTCGGACCAGGCTGCCGGACAATATCTCGCTGAAATTATTGAGCAGGCTGAGCAAAATGCTATTAATCTGGTCAGAATACCTGAATCAGATCTAGAAGATGTCAGCACTCTGGTCAACCCTGAAGGTGTCTTGAGTATAGGTAAGATTGGAAAAACTGAAGGCTGGAATGGCAAGCTGAGCGGTCAGGCACTCTATCTATACCGGATTAATGATCCTGGCAATCTGGGAACTATTTTGCGGACTGCGGCCTGGTTTGGTCTGGAAAATATTTTACTCTCCTCTGGTTCCGTCGATCCTTATAATCCAAAAGTAGTACGAGCTGCAATGGGTGGGCTTTTTCATGTTAATGTTTTTCGCAATGTGGATTTTCAGCAAATCCAGAATATAAACAAGTATCAGTTGATAGCAGCTGATATGAGCGGGCAATCTATTCAGAAACGAGAGCAATTGCCAGAAAATTTCATTCTCTGTCTGGGGAGTGAATCTCATGGCCTTCCATCGAAAATCATGGAAGCGACCGCCCTGACCCTGTCCATTCCCAAAAAAGGTAAGGGCGAATCCCTGAATCTGGCAGTTTCAGCCGCAATAATGATCAAAGATCTGATGCTATCATCATAATTAGGAGAAGAAAATGAGAAAAAAATTATTGTTTGCCGTGGTTGTATTTCTATGTTTAATCAAAGCGGATACTGGTGATAGCACATTCGTCGCTCAGGATACAAGTCTGCAAAAAGCTCCAACATTTTTTGCTAAAACTCTGGCCGGTGATGACTTCTTTTTGAGTAAAGAAGTAGGGGCAAAGGCAGATCCAGAAGAGCGCAAAGCAATTGTATTATCCTTTTTTACGACCAGTTGCATTCCCTGTCGTCAGGAAATCCCAATAATGATGGAGCTAAGCAAAGAGTATCAAAATATTGGGTTTTATCTTGTTAATATTGCTGAGGATGAAGAAAAGGTTGGCAAGTTTGTGAAAGAAATGGATTACACGCTACCTGTGCTCCTGGACCGCTACGGATATATTAGCACAAAAAAATATGATGTAAGCGTATCTCCAGCAGTTGTTATGATAACTCCTGACGGGCTATTATTTCATAAAGAGACAGGTTTGCCTGATGAACCTCGCAACCATTATGAACAACTTTTAGATGCCTTAACTGAAAAATAAGACAGGATGTGAAAAAATTCTATGAATGAATTCCCATCGCTTAAGAAGAGTGTGTTTTTAGTACTAGCTGGTTTTGGCTGTGCAATTTTGATAGCCTTTATCTATGTTATGGCCGTATTCATCGTTACTTCCAATCCTAATATTTCTGTAGAGCAATTAAGAATAGCCATGTTGATTGGAGAATTAACTATGCCGCTGCCCATATTGATGTGGGCTTTTAGGCGCCGGCAAAAATTAAAACAAGTATTGCGATTGCACCCGGTCAAAAGCAAACTATGGATTCCCGTTTTTTTATCAGGACTTAGCCTAATTGTTTTGATTGATGAAATCGATCGGCTTTTGGCTGAAATTTTCACTATGCCGGATAAATTGACCGAAATTGAAGAATTGATGCGTATCGATGGATTCTTGTCTGGCTTTGTAATAATTGGTCTGGTTGTTATTCTGGGGCCTTTGATCGAGGAAATAGTTTTCAGAGGCTTCTTTCAGAAAGTGTTGGAAGAAAAACTCTCTGATGTAACTTATGCGGTTTTGCTTTCGGCATTGACTTTTGCTATTTTGCACTTTAATCCCTGGTGGGTTGTGCAAATTTATATTCTGGGATTTTTTATGGCCTTTTTTGCTTACCGGACCGGCTCGATACTGCTACCCTTTGTCATTCATGCTCTTAATAATGGAATTTCAGTGTTGGTATCCCAGTTTGATAATTTGCAATTGAATTTTTATTTGTGGAATGGACATGTCAACCCTGTCCTGGTTGTGTTTTCTTTACTGGTTCTGTACTGGAGCATGAGAAAATTTATTATTCTGACTGAAGAATCGGGGCAGGAAATTTCAGTTTGAATTTCATAGCTGCTAAAGCAATCCATACAATTAAAAAGAAATGAGCAAATTAGATCAGCCAGAATATGAGGCCCTGAACAATTTTTTCTCTGCTGTTTTTTTATTGTGCCTTCAGAAAAATCCGGTAATAAAATCAAAGACCAATCTAGATAAAATTTTTAAATAAATGATTCCTTCGCAGCTTTGTTTTATTATTAATTATCTTTAATTCAAGATAATAAATTATTAATTTTATTGTTGCTTTTTCTGGGTTTTATTTATTTTTTGGAAAGAGGGGAAATATGCTGGATAGAGAATTCATGCTTCTGTTGACATCTTTTCGGCGTCTTTTACGGCGTAATGCCACCAGCGCTGTTAAAAAAATGATCAGAAAAACCCATCCTGCTGATCTGGCTGAGATTTTTCGTTCCTTTACTGATCTTGAGCGCGAAACTATCTTTGATTATATCGAAGATGTTCACTACAAGGCCGAGTTGATCACAGAGCTGGACGATGATATATTTCACGAGCTATTAACCAATTATGCCACTGAAAAGATAAAAGATATTATAATGGAATTGCCTGGTGATGATCAGGCTGATGTGCTTGAAAAATTGCCTGATGAAATTGAACAGGATGTCATCAATCTATTAAATAAAAAAGAATCCCGGGAAATTGATGAGTTGCTAAAGTATTCTCCTGAATCCGCCGGTGGTTTGATGGTACCTCTGCCCTTTAAATTGCATGAGGATAGTACAGCACGGGAAGCAGTTGAAACAGTCCAGTCCCAGGAGGACATGGAGCTGGTCTTTTATGTTTATATTGTAGATCAAGACGATCGGTTAACCGGTGTCCTTTCTTTGCGGGAACTGCTTTCTGCCAAACCGAATGACCAATTAAAAAACATTATGCGCAAAGAATTGATCACTGTTAAACCGGGAACTGATCAGGAAAAGGTAGCCCGCATAGTTAGCCGTTATGATTTTTTAGCCATTCCTGTTGTTGATGAAGGCAATCATTTGTTGGGAATTGTAACTATTGATGATATTATTGATGTTCTGAGAGAAGAGGCTACGGAAGATTTCCTCCAAATGGCTGGAGTAGGAAAAGATCGTGAAATCTTATTAAAAAGTCCGGGGCAGGCTGTCAAAATGCGTTTTCCCTGGCTGTTTGCTACATTTATGGGTGGTGTAATCGCTTCTTTGATAGTCATGCAATTTGAAACCCTGGTCACCAAATTTGCTCTGCTTTCTTCATTTATACCAATTATCGCTGGTATGGGTGGTAATGTGGGAATTCAGTCATCGACAATTATTGTGAGGGGAATTTCGACTGGACGGATAAATTTTAAAAAATTAGGCAAGGTGATCTCCAGGCAAATGTTCATCGGTCTTGCTTTGGGCTTGTTGTATGGAGCTCTTTTGACTGTTTTTTCTATGATATTCTATAGTGGTCGGGAAGCCATTTATTCGCTGGCTGGAATAACAGGATTTTCATTACTTATGGCCATTTTGATAGCAGCGACTGTGGGAACGGTTTCACCTCTTATTTTCGATCGGCTTAAGATTGATCCTGCTGTGGCTACCGGTCCAATTGTGACGACAAGTGTAGATATTCTCAGTGTATCAATTTATCTGACTACGGCCTTCTTATTATTAATGAGTGGTTAGTCTTTAATAGATATTTGAGATTTTATAGTACACAAATTTTAATTGGCATCTATACAATTTTATTAAAAACTTACTATGCTATTTATAAACCATAAAGATTTGTTCGAGATTGAAATTTTAGTGGCAAGAAATAATATAATTTTTATGAAAAAATAACAGTACTTAGGAGCATTCCATGGTAATGCCGTTAATTGTATTTGTTTTAGGGATTGCGTCGATTGTTATTTTTGTAGTCAAATTAGAGCTGCCTGCTTTTGTAGGTTTAATTCTTTCGGCAATGATTGTGGGGATAATTAGTCCCGCCATTGAATTTGCCCGGGTGCCAGCCGAAATAGCAACCAATTTTGGAAATGTAATGGCCGGTATTGGGATTCCAATCCTAATGGCTTCCATAGTCGGAAAATCGTTAATGGATAGTGGAGCAGCTACCCGCATAGTCAGAGGATTTTTAAATATTACTGGCGAGAACAAATCAGAAGTGTCCTTATTGGGAAGCTCATATCTGCTTTCTATCCCCGTATTTTTTGATAATGTTTTTTATCTGTTAGCACCACTGGGACGAGCTATGAAAGCCCGGACTAAAACCAAATATCCCCTCTATATTGCCTGTATTGCAGCCGGATCATTATCAACCCATATGTTGGTTCCTCCTACTCCCGGACCTCTGGCAATGGCCTCCACTATTGGAGTAGATATAGGAATTGTGTTATTAATGGGAATTGTGGTGGCCATTCCTACCAGTATTTTTGGAGGCTTAATCTATGGAAGATGGATCGATCAAAGAATGGATATTCCGCTGCGAGATTCAATGGGATCGACTAAAAATTCCCTTGAGAAAATGGCTAACAAATCTAGTGATGAACTGCCCGGCCTATTTGAATCTTTATTACCGATTATTGTACCAATAATTTTTGTAGGTTCTTCAACAATATCAAATGCTTTCAGCCTAGGTGATGTGTTCAGCAAAATAACAACTTTTCTCGGGCATCCAGCTTTTGCTTTGAGCGCTGCAGCCATGTTGGCAACTTATACACTTGCCAGGCAAAAACAGCTTTCCTTTGCCGAATTATCAAAAAGCCTGGAGAAAGCTCTTAGTAGTGGCGGTATGATCGTGGCTATCACTGCAGCTGGTGGCGCGTTTGGCGCTATTCTGAAGTCCGCAGGTGTAGGCGAAGCCATAACCGGTGGATTGTCAGAAATCGGAATTCCGGTTCTTATTTCAGCCTGGCTTATTGCTGGATTAATTAGAATTGCTCAGGGTTCAGGTACTGTTGCTCTTTTGACTACCTCTTCAATAATGGCTCCCTTTGCCTCCGACCTCCCCTTCCATCCTGTTTACTTAATAATGGCAATTGGTACAGGAGGCATGCTTTTTTCCTGGTTTAATGATAGCGGTTATTGGATTATAAATAAAGTTGCCGGGCTAAATAAAGCAGAAACCTTTAAAACCTGGTCAGCAGTGAATACTGTCATGGCTTTTACAGGAATTATTATTGTTATGCTTTTAGCGACAATATTACCATTGTCATAAGAATATGGTTTTTAGGTGTTTTAGTGTCTAATATTTTATATTCGCTATTTTCTAATTATTATCCATGCCAGATGATAGTTTTGGAGGGATAGCAGTCTGTTTGGCCTTGTTACTAATTTGAATTTTTGAGACGTTTTAATAATGAGCAGATGGAAGTTTAATTGGCAAAATGGCTGAGAATTTATTTAAATTTTAGATTTTATTGCAGGAGATTTTTATTGATACTGTCTACATGTTCAGCAAAGTTTTATACACTTCAATTCCGGTATCAATAATGTCATCAGAAGGACAAAATTTAGGATTATGCAGTCCAGCCTGATGCTCGCCTTTTCGGGTTCCCAGCCAGAGCATGACAGCAGGATACTGCTCTGTGAAATAACCGAAATCTTCAGCCGTCATTTTCATAGAGCACTGGATAAAAGAAAAATTACGGGGAAGAGAATATCTGAATTTTTGGAAAAGAATTGGATCGTTATAAACCTCTCGGTATTGGGCTCCTTTTTGTAATTCGTAATCCACGCCTGTTGATTTTTGGATTGTACATAGAACATCTTCCAGGCGCTTTACGTAATAATCAGCCTTTTCCATAGTACTTGTTCGTAGAGTTCCCATTAGTTGGGCCTTTCGGGCGATTATATTACGAGCTTTTCCAGCTTTGGCCTGACCAAAACCGAGCACTGCTTCGTTGGTTTTTTCGCCAACTATTGAATCCACCTGATTTAGAAAATTTGTCAAAGCCAAAAGGGCATTGCGGCCCTGGTCGGGAAAGGCAATATGAGAGGAACGTCCTGAAAAATGAATATCAAGCTCCAGACTGGAAGCAAATAATACTCTAGGACGGGAGGCAAGGATACCGTGTTTATATTCATCGGTAACATGCAAAGCAAAAGCCTCGCTAATATTATATTTATCCAGAACACCCGAATCCAGAATTTTTTGGGCGCCGCCATTTTCTTCTTCGGCCGGTTGAAAAAGAAAGATAATATTTTGCTGAATTTGATTTTTTAGGACATATTGCAGCACACCATACAAAATTGCAGTATGGAGGTCATGGCCACAGGCGTGCATATTATCATTGAGAGAGTGAAACTTTGCTCCGCTTTTTTCTTTTATTGGCAGAGCATCGATGTCAGCTCGTAACAAAATGTAATCGGAATTTACTGGATTATAGTCAATGATCAGGCCGGTTTCGAGAGGCTGGAGCAAAGAAAAATCGCAGCTAAACTTTTTAAAAAGTTCTTCCACATTATTTTTGATAACCCGGGTTGTTCTGTGCTCATGAAGTGATAATTCCGGGTGCTGATGAAGATCATGCCTTAATTCCCGGGGAGTTAACATAATTGCACTCCTATAAATTAAATTCTTCAGCCAGAGCAGCCACAGCCTGCTTTTTATATTGGTTATCCAGCAGACAGGAAATTTTAATTTCCGAAGTGGTTACCAGGTTGATTGGCAAACTATCGAGCGCATTAAAAAAACGAGAAGCTACGCCACCTTCTTTGCGCATGCCCAGGCCTACAACTGATAGCTTAATAAAATTGTGTTCATGAGTAATATTGGATTTTTTAAAGTTCTCCTGAAAATCGTCTAGAGCTTTCTTGAAATAATTTTTATCCTTCTCAACATAGGAAAAGGACAGATTTAATGAATCGTCAATATTGATAATGGAAATCATGTCGATGTTGAGCTGTTTATCGCCCAGATATTTGAACATTTTATTTACAACCTTGTGATCGGGCGGTAAATTTGAAATAGTAACCTGAGTTTGATTTTCCATTACACTGAGTCCTGTAACAACAGCTTCTTCAATTGGTTCTGAGGAGATAAGAGTTCCCTCCTCATCAGAAAAAGTTCCAGCGCAAACAAGGGGGATCTCATATTTTTTAGCAATGGCAACTGCCCGGGGATGAAGCACATTCGCTCCCAGACGGGCCATTTCCAGGATTTCATCATAGGAAACCTGTTCCAATTTTTTGGCATCGGGATAGATACGGGGATCAGTCGTGAAAATTCCAGGAAAATCGCTGTAAATTTCACAGGAAGCGTTCACTGCACCAGCCAGCGCCACAGCGGAAGTGTCGGAACCACCTCTTCCCAGAGTTGTTATATTGCCCTCTTCAGAAATACCCTGAAATCCGGTTACAATCAAAACATCATTACCATCCAGATATTGCTTGAGTTTTTCGCCATTAATATTTTCGATGTTGGCATCTGTGTGAATAGAATTGGTATTGATTTCGGCTTGAAAAGCATTTAGTGAAATGGCCGTTACCTGGAGCTCCTTTAAAGCCATGGCAACCAGAGACGCTGAGATTTGTTCTCCAGTAGTTACAAGCATATCCATCTCTCTGGGGCCGGGTTTAGAGCTGATTTCATGGGCCAGCTCTTCCAGCCGGTCGGTTGTGGAACCCATAGCCGATACCACGACTATTAATTTAGGACCTTCATTAACCCGCTTCGCAATTTTACGGGCTACTTTTTGAATTTTTTCTACACTCGATAAAGAAGAACCACCATATTTTTGGACTACAAGTTCCATTTATAAATTCCTCAGTTGATCCATTATTTGAGTTTTGTCAAGAGTGCCATCATCTACATCTTTTATTTTTTTGGCTGGTGTTCCCGCAACCACAACTTTTTCCGGAACGTCTTTAGTTACAATTGAACCGGCAGCAATCACAGCATTAGCACCGATCTCTACTCCTTCCAATACAACAGCATTGGCTCCGATCATCACATTGTCATGAATGACGACTGGATCGGCGCTGGGCGGCTCGATTACACCGGCGATCACGGAACCGGCTCCAATATGACAATTGTCACCAATTTGAGCCCGGCCACCGATTACAGTGTTCATATCCAGCATAGTATTTTTGCCAACAACAGCGCCAATATTGACAACAGCGCCCATCATTACCACACAATTATCACCGATTTCTGCTTTGTCACGTATAAAAGCACCCGGCTCTATGCGAGCATTGAATTTTGTCAGGTCTGCCAGGGGAATGGCCGAATTGCGTCGGTCATTTTCAAGTCTATAATTATTTATATACTCTTGATTGTTTTTTAGTAATGGTGCAATTTCTGAGTATTCACCAAACAGCACACCACTTTTCTCGTCGCCATAATAGTCCAGGTCGGCCATATCAATTTTGTCCATAGAGCCTTTGATAAAAACCTTGACTGGAGTCGATTTTTCGGAATTTGATATATAGTCAATTATTTCATAGGAATCCATTTTTATTGCTCCTTTATTTAATCTATAATTGGAATTGATAGAATGCAATTATTTTTGAAAAAGTACATCAGAAAATGAATATAAGCCCGGTTTCTTCTGCAAAATAAATTCGACAGATTTCAGCACTCCTTCGGCAAAAGTTCGACGGGACAGGGCGCGATGATTTATGCTGAGCACTTCGCCCAGACTGCCGAATTCGATGCTATGGTTACCAGCAACATTGCCCAATCGCTTGGAGGTTGTAGGAATTTCCCGATCAAATAAATCGGCAATAGTTTTTGCAGTTCCACTCGGTCGATCTTTTTTAAAGCGATGATGAGTTTCCGAGAGTTCAATATCCCAGTCATTAGGCAGATTATCTCTGAGAAAAGCAGTCATTTTGAGAAACATCTGAATCCCGATAGAAAAATTGGAAGCTTTGACTACCGGCAATTCCTGTGATAATTTTTCAATATTATCAATTTGTTCAGAAGTGTATCCTGTGGTTCCAATTACTACCGGAATTTCCATCTTACGGGCGTAATCGATAGTGCTCCCCAGGGCCTCGGGCAGTGAAAAATCAATTAATACCTGGGGATCATCTTTTTTCATTTCACCATCTTTGTCAAAAGAAAAAACCAGCTCATGGCCTTCTTCCTGAAACAGGGCGAAAATTTCCTGTCCCATACGACCGTTTATGCCAATTACACCATACTTGATCATACCAACTCCAGTTCTTGCATTAACTTTTGCAGGTAATTGGCATTTTCTGGTGAAATTGAATCCAGAGGCAGACGTAAAACATTTTGACACAATCCTATTTGAGAAGCAGCATATTTAACAGGAATAGGATTGGTTTCTAAAAAGAGATCCTGCATTAAATTCATATACTGATTGTTGATTTTGCGAGCTGCTTCCAGATCATTATCGAGAAGATTATGGGTCAGTTCGACCATTTGTTGAGGGATGATATTAGATGCAACGGAAATTAATCCATCACCGCCCAAGGCAATTAAAGGTAGAGCCTGGTCATCATTCCCGGAATAGACTTTGAAATCGGCAGGCTTATTAGCGATAATTGTTGCAATTTGTGAAATATCGCCACTGGCCTCTTTCACAGCCACTATATTATCATGATTTTCTCCCAGCTGAATAACAGTCTCCGGCTCCAGATTTACACCTGTGCGGGAGGGAACGTTGTAAAGAATGATCGGCAGATCGGTATTCCCAGCCAGATAGCTAAAATATTTATAAAGAGTGGCTTGAGTACCTTTGTTGTAATAAGGTGTGACAATCAATAATCCGTCAGCACCCCATTCTTCGGCCTTGCGATTATTTTGTAATACATGGCGGGCATTGTTGCTGCCAGTTCCCAGGATAATGGGAACCTGACCGTCCACCTGATCTATAATGGCAGGCACCATTTTTTCTTTTTCCTCTTCTTCGATAGTAGGCGCTTCTCCTGTAGTGCCAAGCACTATAAGGCTGTCTATATTATTCTGAAGCTGGTGATCAATGATCCTTTCCAGCGCAGAATAATCAACTTCACCACTATCTTTAAAAGGTGTTATTATTGCTGTTCCTGTTCCTTTAAACACATTTAACTCCTGTTTTTGATTTAATTCAGAGCATTGAAATTTATGTCAAAATCTGCTTTTATTCAAACTTGCTAAATTATTATAGTATAAAAGGTTGGAGGCTTGTAGTTTTTCTTGATATCGGGAAGTTAGAGTTAAAAAAGTAAATTAAAATTGCAGACAGGATTCAAAAAATTATGGTTGTTGGTCAGGTAAAGTTGCAAAATTATTACAAATTTATATTTTGCACTCTTATTTCCTAATCAAGATAATTGAAAATGTAAATGCCAATTTAGTGTTATCCATTTAACTTTCCCGCTGTGTAAGTGGAAATAGGTTAAGCTTAAGTGGTGATTTGTTTAATCCAGATTTTACCTGAAGATTAACATTGAACCGCATTCTTGCTTCTGATATGAGTAGCAAAGCAATTCTAATTAACTGACAAATAAATTTGACTGTAGCAAAATAAAAATATAGTATGCCGGATATAGATTTTCAATCAAAAATGTCGTAAAAAAAAAGAGATTAAAAATGTCTTTAGGAAGGAAAACAGCATTGTAATTTTAATTCAATATGGCAATAAAAATCATATGTTATCAATTCATAAGATGCGATTTTATTTTCGATAATGTGTTTCAATCATCCGCTAATAATTGAAAATTGAGGCTTGAATTCAAATATTTTAAACACTATTTCAACGCTGTTAAAAGGCCTTTTAACATCATTGCAAGTTTCATGAAAGTCGATTTTCAAAAAGATTTTTTATGAATTCACCTTGATTTAAGTCAAAACTGATCAGGACTGAACCAAATATTATAGTCAATATTTGTGACTTTAAAGCAAACTTGCACTCTCCTCCCAGATTGTTTTCTTTGTTTTTGTTGATTTTAAATTTCATTATTCCTAAACTCAAATTCGTTTGATATTTTCAAATTAATTGTGATTGATCTTGATAATTTAATAAGAAAGGTGAAACGTGGGAACCCAGCTTGATAAAGTCTATGATCCACAAAATGTAGAGAAAAAATGGTATAAATACTGGAAGAACAATGAATATTTCCAGCCTGATGAGGACAGTGATAAGGAATCCTATGTAATCACTATTCCACCTCCCAATGTGACTGGTGTCCTTCATATGGGACATGTGATGAATAATACAATCCAGGATATTCTCATTCGACATGCTCGGATGCAGGGATACAACACTCTCTGGCTGCCGGGAACTGATCATGCTGGAATTGCCACTCAGAGTGTAGTTGAGAAAAAACTTGCTGAAGAAGGCACAAACCGGCATGAATTAGGCCGAGAAAAATTTGTAGACGAAGTCTGGGAATGGGCTGATAAGCACAAATCAATTATTTTTCAGCAGCTGGAAGAACTGGGAAGTTCCTTTGATCGTTCTCGAGAGCGTTTCACTTTTGACGAAGGCCTGTCCCGGGCAGTTCGTAAAGTTTTTGTCCATTTATATGAAAAAGGACTTATCTATCAGGGAAAAAGAATTATCAACTGGTGCCCTGGTTCTCATACGGCCCTGTCTGATGAAGAAGTTATTCACAAAGAAACCCAGGGAAAACTCTACTACTACTATTATCAGCTCAAAGATGAAGATGAAAAAATTCTGATCGCTACTACTCGACCAGAAACTATGCTAGGTGATACAGGTGTGGCTGTTAATCCTGATGATGAAAGATATCAGCATTTGATCGGAAAAAAAGCAGTCCTACCTTTGGTTGGAAGAGAGATCCCGATTGTTGCTGATGAATTTGTCGATCCAGAATTTGGAACCGGAATTGTCAAGGTAACGCCGGCTCACGATCCCAATGATTTTGATATGGGACAAAAACATGATCTGGAATTCATCAACATCCTCAACAAAGATGGCTCATTAAATGAAAATGCAGGCTCAGAATTTGAAGGTATGGATCGTTTTGAAGCCCGAAAGAAAGTTGTCGATCAACTCAAAGAAGAAGGCCTGCTAGAAAAAATCGAAGACCATATCCACAATGTTGGCTACAGTGAAAGAGCCGGTGTAATGGTCGAACCTATGGTCTCCAAACAATGGTTCGTCAAGATGAAGCCTCTTGCAGAACCAGCCCTCAAAGCGGTTGAAGAAGGCGAAGTCCGATTCCATCCTCATCGCTGGGTTAAGACATACAACCATTGGCTGGAAAATATTCACGACTGGTGTATTTCCCGACAATTATGGTGGGGCCATAGAATACCTGTTTTTTACTGTGATAATTGTGGTTGGGAAAATGCTCTCATGGAAGATCCCGATAAATGTCCGGAGTGCGGTGGTTCTGTTCACCAGGATACCGATGTTCTCGACACCTGGTTTAGCTCCTGGTTGTGGCCTTTTTCCACAATGGGTTGGCCGAAAGAGACCAAAGACCTGAAAAAATTCTTCCCCACCGATGATCTGGTAACGGCTCCTGATATCATCTTTTTCTGGGTGGCCAGAATGATCATGGCCAGTCTGGAATTTATGGGCGAAGTGCCTTTTACTGATGTCTATTTTACTGGAATCATTCGTGATGATGACCATAGAAAAATGAGTAAATCACTGGGTAATTCCCCCGATCCTCTCCATTTAATAGAAAAATATGGCGCTGATACGCTTCGGTACGGAATTATGCTGATTGCTCCTCAGGGATCTGACATTATCTATTCTGAAGAGCGCTTAAAAGTTGGCCGTAATTTCCTCAATAAGATATGGAATGCTTCTCGCTTTGTTCTCATGAATCTAGATGAGCAAGATAGCGACCAGATTAGAGAAAATGCTTCTGATATAAGTGATGTGGACCTTACTCTTGCTGATCGCTGGATTCTAAGTCGCCTCCACCAGACAATTGGTCAGGTTGATAAATATTTTGCCAAATATCGTTTTGACCAAACCGCCCAGGTGATTTATGATTTTATCTGGGGTGAATATTGCGACTGGTACATCGAGATTATCAAAGACCGTCTCTATAATGGCAATGCTGAGGAAAAACAACAGACACTTCGTGTTGCTCTCCATGTTCTAAAAAATATATTGAAATTATTACATCCTTTTACTCCTTTTATTACTGAAGAAATTTACCAGAAGATCAAAGCTGACGATGATCCCGACATTATCGTTGCCAGCTGGCCAGAACAGAATCCAAATTTTATTAACAGTGCTAGCGAAGAAAAATTCAATCTATTGCAGAAAGTTATCACAGAAATTAGGACTGCCCGCAGTGAAATGAACATTCCTCCAGGCAAACAGATCGAACTCGAAGTTAAAGCGCAGGAACAGAAAATTGCGGGCCTATTCGAAGAAAAACAGCCCCTCAATTATATCAAAAATATGGCAAAAATTGATCACCTAACCTGTTCGCCGGATATCACCAAACCCGATCACTCGGCTACTGTTGTGGTAGAAAATGTTGAAATGTATATTCCTTTGGAAGGCGTAATCGATCTGGACGAGGAACGCGCCCGTCTGAAAAAGCAAGTCTCAAAAATTAAAGGCTACCTCAAATCCAATAATGCCAAACTCAATAACCATGATTTCATTGAAAATGCACCTTCGGAAGTGGTGGAGCGTGAGAGGCAGAAAAAGCGCGATAATCAGGAAAAATTACGCAAAATCAAAAGGAATCTGGAGATATTGAGCGAGTAAATTCTGATTTATCACCTCCAGTTCGATAGGATTTTTTTTGGGATAATGGTCGCTAGCTGGTGCCTTTTTATACATTGGTTTGATTAGAGCCTATACTAAAAAATTTTTCAATGCAGTTGCAATAATTTTTGAAACTATTAAAAATTTATAGCAAAATTTCCAGCAAAAATCTGGCAATCAAGTGTTAAACTGCAAAAACCATTAAAATTAAGGAGAAAATATGAAGAAAATTTTAGCAGGATTATTAATTATCTCTCTGGTTTTTGCTGCTTCTGAAAATATTCAGGTTACGATCTATAACAATAATCAGGGTCTTGTCCGCACTGAAAAATCAATTCAGCTTCAGAAAGGCACAACCCAGTTTCAAATTCCAGGAGTTGCCGCTCAAATCGACCCTACTTCCGTGCATTTAAAATTTGATCAGGATGATAAAGTCGATATCCTGGAAATGAATTTTCTGTATGATCTGGTCAGCTCTTCCAAAATATTCAAAAAATATACGGGTAAACAAATTGAGTTTCGTCTTCAATATAACAGTGATTATACAGGTAGTTACAAAGGCAAACTTTTACGCTATTCAGGCGGCAATATTATTCTGGAGGAAGAGGATGGTGAAATTAAAATTGTTTCTTCCAGTCGAATCATCGACTATAAATTTCCAGAACTCCCCGGTGGTCTGATCACCAAACCGACTCTGAAATGGCAAATCGATTCCCGCCTTGATGGTGAGCATGGCGCAGAACTCAGTTATCTCACAAACGGTCTTGATTGGCATGCTGAATATGTTCTGATTTTGGCTGAAAATGATCGCGACTTTTCTCTATCTTCCTGGATTTCACTCAATAATCAATCAGGAGCTTCTTATAAAAATGCGAAAGTTAAGTTAATCGCCGGTGATCTTCATCGAGCCCAGCCGGAACAGGGACCACGGCCAGTTATGCTCGCCCGAAGAGCTGAACAGGAACAAGTACAAAGACGAGAAATATTTGACTATCATCTTTATGAATTAGACCGCAGAGTTGATCTTGCCAATAGAGAAATCAAACAAATTGCCCTTTTTGAAAATGTAGAAGCCCAGACTGAGAAAAAATACATTTATGAGAACTCGGCCTATCAGAGTTCTGATCAATCAGCACTTTCAGTCAATTTATTCATCAAGAATAGCGAAGAAAACAATTTGGGGTTCCCATTACCAAAAGGAAAAGTTCGTATGTTCAAAAAAGATGTCGATGAATCGCTCCAAATGATCGGAGAAGACAGGATTGATCATACTGGTAAAGAGGAGGAATTGCAACTTATAGCTGGCAAAGCTTTTGATGTCAAAGGCGAACGCAAAATTCTGGATAGAGAAAGATATAATCGGGAGGAAATAATTAAAGCCGAAATTTCGCTTCACAATAGAACAGATAAAGAGGTTCAGATTGAAGTTCACGAAAATCATCATGGCGACTGGCATATCAAGAATAGCACAGATAAATATAAAAAAGAGAGCAACGCGCTTTTAATTTTTCCTGTATCCCTGAAAGCTAATCAAGATAAAACAATTCAATATACATTTGTGAGAGAATTTTAGGCTTGTCGGAAAAAATTTACACAAAAGAAGTCCTTCATTCTGAGCGGGATGTGCAATTTATCAAGGGCGTTGGCCCCAAGCGGGCTCACGCACTCAAGAAGCTGGATATTGAAACTGCCGGCGATCTATTCTACCATTTTCCCAGACGCTATCTGGACCGTAGTACAGTCGCCAATATTGCCGATCTAAAGAGAGGCCAGGAGGCCACAGTAGTTGGTAAGATAGAATCCAAAAATTTTATTAAAACTCGACGGGGCGGCTTTTTTCAACTTCTGATCAAGGATGACACTGATTATATGCGCTGCAAATGGTTTAATGGCGCTAAATATATGCAGAAATTGTTCAAAGAAGGTGAGACCGTTGCATTTTTTGGCAAAGTCAAATATTACAAAGGCCCGGAACTAATTCATCCGGATTATGATAAGATTGAAGAAGAGAACATCAATACCGGCCGAATAGTTCCGCTCTACGCTTCCACAGCCAAATTGAAAAAGATGTATTTGAACAGCAAAGGCTTTCGACGCTTATTCCGCAAAATATTCAAAAAATACAATATTGATGTTGAAGAATTATTGCCCAAGGAAATCCGTCAGAGTCAGAAGCTGCCTTCGGTCAAATCCGCACTTCATCAAATCCATTTTCCCGATTCTAAAGAAAAATTAAAAAAGGCTCGCAGACGATTCATTTTTGAGGAATTATTTTATTTGCAGCTGGTTATGGGATTAAAGCGAGAAAGTGTAAAAGCGGTCAAAAAGCAGTTTGATTATCAGTCACCGGGAAAATTGCTGGCCGGTATATATGAAAAATTACCCTTTGAACTCACTGATGCGCAAAAACGGGTGGTCAAAGAGATCTGGCAGGATATGAAATCTGATGCTGTGATGAACCGACTGGTGCAGGGCGATGTTGGCTCTGGAAAAACTGTTGTAGCTGTTCTTGCAGCCGCAATTGCAATTGGGAATGGTTATCAAGCAGCAATTATGGCGCCTACGGAGATTCTTGCTGAGCAGCATTACCAAAATTTGAAAGAAATGACTCGTGGTCTGGGCATTAATGTGGTGCTGCTGGTTGGCAATCAGAAAAAAAGTGAACGCCAAGAAATATTGCAGCAGATTGCTAAGAACCAGGCTAATCTGATTGTCGGGACGCATGCTTTGATTCAGGATCAGGTGGTCATCAAAAAATTGACTCTGGTTATAATTGATGAGCAGCATCGTTTTGGTGTTATGCAGCGCGGCGATCTGATTGATAAAGGACTCAATCCCGATGTTCTGGTTATGACTGCTACGCCTATTCCTAGAACAATGAGTATGACATTGTATGGCGATATGGATATTTCCACCATCGATGAGACTCCGGCTCGCAAAGGCCGCATCATTACCAAAAAAGTTAAGCCCAAAACTTTACCCAAAGTTTATCAATATACTGACCAAAAAATCGAGGAAGGTCATCAGGCTTATGTTGTCTATCCGCTCATAGAAGAATCAGAAAAAATGGATCTCAAGGCAGCAGAGGAAGGCTACAAACATTTGAATCAGAAGATATTCAAAAATCGTGAACTGGCGCTTTTGCACGGGCGAATGAAAAATGAAGAAAAAGAAAAAGTCATGCAGGCTTTCCAAAATGGAGAAATTGATATTCTGGTGAGCACTACGGTTATTGAAGTCGGAGTTGATAATCCTAGTGCCAACATTATGATCATTGAAAATGCGGAACGCTATGGCTTGACTCAGATTCATCAATTAAGGGGTCGGGTTGGCCGGGGCCAGGAAGACGGGGTTTGTGTGCTCATTGAACGCAATGGTTCCGAAAAGTCAGAAAAACGTCTCGATATTTTGTGCTCGACCAGTGATGGGTTTCAAATTTCCCGGGAAGACCTCAAATTACGAGGGCCGGGCGAATTTTTTAGCAGTAAACAGCATGGCTATCCTAAAATGAAAATTGCTGATCTGATTCGAGACCGCAAGATACTCAAAGAAGCTGATAAAGCCGCCCAAAATTTGCTCAAAAAAGATCCCCACCTGCGGAAGAAAAATCATGAGGCCGTTAGAAAAAATTTGCTGAAAAATTATAAACAGTATATGAAATTTGTGGATGTACTGTAGCGTATTTTTTCTGCTGTCTGCTGAGAAATATACTTCATCCATATACCATTATAAAAAAAATCTTCTAAAATATAAACGAAATTTTTGCTTTCAATGAGAGATTTTGCACGATTATATTGCTTGAGTGATAGTTTTGAAATATGTAGGCTAGACCTTAAATTAGGAGGCCTAATCTGAGTTTTTTTATAGTTTAATTTTTATAAATAGTGAAACAAAATCAAAGTTAGCGCAATAAATATTTGATTAATTCATTTAAAATGAAATTTTAGATGGGGAATAAGATGGGGACAAGAGATCAAAGAATACACGAAACATTATTCAAAGGACTGGTTAAATCTTTTATCACCAATGCCAGAATCAATCTAGGTATGGAGAAGAATCCTTTGACCGGGAAAACGGAAAAGAATCTCAATCAGGCCAAGCAGCAGATCAATATGCTGGAAATGTTGCAGACCAAGACAGAAGGCAATTTGAACGAAAACGAAAAGAAATATATCGACAAAAGAACTTCCAAGTTAAAAAAAATGTATGTTCAAGAAAAAATGGAT
>DATGCI010000182.1:0-3786 GCA_035312185.1 bacterium | reverse complement strand
TTTTTCCGTGGTTGAGGGTGGAAGTGGCGGAGATTGCAAATCCTGTAACCGGTTGCGGTTAACTTCCGATGGTAAACTGAAGCCTTGTTTGTTTAGCAATACAGGATTTGATATACAGGAGAAAGGAGTTAAAAAGGCCTTTCAACTTGCCTTGGCTACCAAGCCGCGCAGTGGCAGTACCAATACTTCATGCACTTTCTACCGGATTGGTGGATGAAAGTCCGGGAACAGAGCTCTAAGATAATCCCCTATATAGTGTTTCTAAGAAATCTTTTAGTTAATTGACAATCATTGGAATATTGTTAATAACTTGTTTAAATCTTTTTGGTGATTTTATTGTAAGTTTCACGAAAAATGGGGATTTTCACAGTGTTATCCCTTTGAGATTCGCATAATTTTATCATGATACACCAAAAGGTTCAAATATGAGACAGAGATTCGAACAACAATTGACCCTTGGGCAACTTCCAATCGAGGAAACCTATATTAACCCCAAAAGTAAAAATGCAATTGATGAACTGCTGGCTGCCTTAAAAGAGATTTATTGCAATAAAACATATAACGAACAAATATTCAGAATACTAGAGAGGCATATAAAGAAAGGCAAGAAATCCACCGGGCGAAAAGGGATGGATTTATGGACCATCTTTGTATTAGCTCAATTACGGCTGTGTTTGAATGTCAGTTATGAGATGCTCCATAATCTTGCCAACAATCATCGAACGCTGCGTCATTTAATGGGTATAGAGCGGGCATTTGGATATGAGCGAATTGTGTTCGAGTACCAAAATATTTATGACAATGTCTCAGCCCTAAGTGATGAGTTGGTTAAGGAATTGAATGCTGTTATTCTGGAATTTGGACACCGCCAGGTGTTTAAAAAAAAAGAAACTACAGCATTGCACTTAAAAACAGATAGTTTTGTTGTGGAGAGCAACGTGCATTTTCCCACTGATTATAATTTATTATGGGATAGTGCTCGCAAGTGTCTTGACCAGGTTTCCAAATTTTTAGCCAAATATAGTGATATTGAGGGATGGCGAAAGATAGCCAACTGGCGAGGGGAAATGAAAGGTTTGATGCGGGAGCTTGGTAAGGCCAGCAGCTCCGGGGGAAAAGGCAAGCACGAGCGGGTTGTTCACGCGGCTCAAAAATACCTCACCAAGGCAAAGGCATTGCTGAAAAAACTTGACGAAGAACTACCGAATTTCCCTGTAAATGATACCATTGATTTGGTGGTAATATTGACCCTGGAGCACTTTATGGCGTTGGTTGACAAACATGTAGATATGGTCGAGAGACGCATAATGAAAGGAGAAAAGATCCCGCACGCAGAAAAATTATTTTCTGTATTTGAGACTTATACTGAATGGGTGAAAAAAGGCAAACTGCACCCAAATGTTGAATTGGGAAAGAAACTCGCAATTACCACCGACCAGTATGATCTCATTGTGGATTACAAACTGATGCATGAGACCCAGGACCGGGATATTACCTTAGAAGTAGCAGACAGGCTACTATCCCGGTACAATATCAGCTCGTGGAGTTTTGATAAGGGCTTCTGGAACAAAGACAACAAGCCTCTTTTGGAGCTGGAAATTCCCAGGGTGATTATGCCCAAACTCGGCAAGCGAACGAAAGCAGAAGAGGCAGAAGAAAACTCCCGGCCATTTCGGCGCCTTAAAAACAAGCATAGTGCAATTGAATCAAATATCAACGAATTAGAAAACAGAGGACTGGATCGATGCCCTGATCGTGGTCTCCATCATTATTCCCGATATATCGGACTTGCGGTTTGCGCGTATAATCTTAAAAAAATAGGCCGTCAAATCCTCAAGAAAGAAAGAGAGGCACTCGAAAGGGTTGAATATCAATCTTCGCGTGCGGCTTAGAAGTCGGCCATAAATATCAGGAATTGTCCGATATAATGGGAGAGGTGTGTTCAAACACCTCATTTTTAGCTCGAAAAAGCCTTTTTTTGTGAATATTTTACCGCCAAAGTGAGTTTTTATATAAAAATCATATTTTGGAATACATTTCTTGACATTTATTTAGAATATTTCTAAATAACAAATTATTAACGGGTAGTTTTCTTATAGGCACTATTTAGGCGCTTACCGGTCAAATTCTTGCTTTTTTTGGCAAAACTTGGCCGGTAAGGAACTCCGAAATGTTGCAGCATCATTTTGTATGATTTCTCACAGAATCTATCGCTATCGGGTTTTTCCAGATGTAAGTTTTCTTACAAATCATATGATCTGCATTATTTATAAATTTATATAGATAGCGTTCGTTCAACGTCTTAAGTGTTTTGGTATAACTTTTGTAAAATAATTAAATGGAAAAGTAAAAGGTATGAAAGTCTTAAATATAGACGATTCCACAATAAACAATATGCTGATTGAAAATCTACTGGATAAATATGGTCATAATACATTGTCTATTATTGAAGGAAGCAGATTTGAAGAAGCTATTGAGGACTTCAGGCCTGACGTAATTCTAATTGACCTGATGATTCCTGATAAAGATGGATTTGAAATACTGGAAAACCTTAAAGATAAGAATATCACTATACCCGTTGTAGTTATAACAGCATTGAATTCTAAGGATGTTCAAAAGAAACTGGATGGTTTGGGAGTGAAGGAATACCATACAAAACCAATTGATGATAATGAGCTAATAGAAAGCATTCAAAAGGCTTCACCCGTTTGCTGAAATAAGTATTTCATTATCCTAACCATATAAAATGGATGAAAACACCCGGTATATAAAAGTTAATGTTCGACATGTTTGGTTACTTATTTCACATTGATTACCGGGTGTTTTCTCTTTTCTTTTCCTTTTCATCCTTATCTTCGTCTTCTCTGGCCGGTTTTTAAAGAAAGCTGGATCAGCCTCAATGATTGAATCTGATTTGAAGTGTAAAATATCTTACAAACATTACTGTTGATTAGCTGATAGAGATATACTTTTTCAGAAGTTTCATCATGGCTTTTTTATCTATAGGCTTAGAGATATATTCATTAAATCCTTTGTCCAACAGTCTTTTTTCATCAATTTTATGAGCATAAGCAGTTAAGGCAATGGCGGGAATTTCAGGATTGATCTCTCTGATTTTCGTTAAGGCCTCAATTCCATCCATAACAGGCATCTTAATATCCATAAGGATTAGACCAATTTCACCTAATTCTTTACAGAGGTCCACTGCTTCATCTCCGTTTTCTGCGTGGATAATTTCTGCATCTTTGTTAATCAGCAATTCCTTAACAAGTAAAAAATTCATGATATCATCTTCTGCTACTAGAATCTTCTTTCCTGATATATCTTTTGTCAAAATCGTTTCTTCCTCGTTTGGTAAAAGTTCCTGACTACCCTGATAAGGAAGTTTAAAAGTAACTGTTGTGCCCTTATTCACCTGAGAATCTACTTCTATGTTCCCTCCGAGCTGGTTAACCAACCCCTCGGCAATGGACAGCCCCAGACCCAGACCCTCAAATTTTCTGTTCATTCCATAGTCTCCTTGCCTGAATCTTTTGAAAATTGATGATTTCAAGTCTTCAGGAACTCCTATACCGGTATCTTTCACGTAAAATTCAATATATTCCTGCTGCTCATTGTAAGTATATCCAAATTCAACGAATCCTGCTTTTGTAAATTTCAAAGCATTGTCAAGCACTTTAGAGTAAATCTGATGAATCTTATCTTCATCTGAGAAAAAGAGATCTTCCCCATTTCTAAAGTACTTATGGCCCGTTATTTTAATATTCTTATCGGCGATATCAATTT
>DATGCI010000181.1:0-10376 GCA_035312185.1 bacterium | reverse complement strand
TTTCACCGTAGAACTGCATTGTACCAGGTTGATATTTTTCCCAAACTTCAGGATTGGTCATATCACCTTTGGAATACTGATCAAAATCAGGATTTTCAATAACATTCATACCTGAGAGAGTTCCACTCTGTTTGGTATATTCTGTTTCACCTGAATTTTTGAATTCTATACTCCAATCTTTTAATTGTCCAATATTTTTGCTGCTATCAAAATCTGAGATATGCAATTTCCAGGTTCCCTGACTGGGTTGGTCCATAAAATCTGCACCAGCATCGTTGACTGTTTCCCGGGGCTGTACATCAGGATGAAAGGGAGGCAAACTGTTTTCAAAAGTATTATTACTTCTATTTGTGAAAATCAGAGGAATTCCAAGGCCACTATTCCCCTTGTAATGTCCTTCAATGTCATTTATTTTGTCGAAAACCTTAAGTGGTTCATAATAAATGGGATTTCCCAATCCATCGGTAATTGTATTAACTTCTTCAAATTTATAATCGGTGGCTTTGTATATTTTATAACCTTCAAAATTATTCCATTTTGATTTATCATTGGGGTATAATTTCTGCAAGATACTGTCAACATCATTTTCAGGCGCTGAATTCCAATACAATTTTACGTAACCGTCTCCAGATACAGCATTTAGCTCCGGTTTCGTAGGTGGGACAGATTCAATATACTGGCCTAAAGATAATGTGTTGAATAGAACTAAACCAGAGAGTATAAATTTAGTTAAATTGTTCATATAGTATCCCTTTATTAATCATTTGATCACTGCGAATTTTCCTATAAAATCTTCTTTTAATTTTGGACCGGATACGTGATAGACATAAACTCCGTAAGCAACAGGCAAATCATCTCTAGTAATCAGATTCCAGGGCACAGATCCACTTGAATAAGAGCCATCATGATGGAGAGTTTTGACCAGATCGCCACGAACAGTATAGATTCTGATTGTTGAGCCCGGAGGTACGTTTACAAACTCTATTTTGCGTTCAGCTCGTCCGGTTTCGATGCTTGGTAAACGAGGTTCCCAAACTGCTGCGGCTCTGTATGGATTTGGTACAACTCCAATTTTTTTATCTTTTTCATCTATATTTTCCAGATTCACTTTTTCTGCTATTGCTCCCTGAATATTGATAGCAAATTGGTCAGTACTATTGAGAGGTTTCGAAGTATTTATCATTAATGTACTGTTTTCTGGAAGTTGATCGCCCTGCACAAAACTAACCATCCAGGTAGCATGTTTTTGAACTGCATCCGGATCATTTTGAGTAGAGGCGGGCAGACTTTCGAAAAATACCAGAGTATCTTCAATTCCAAAATTACCATCACCATTATCCTTGACCGCCAGATCAATAGCTCGATCCTCATAAGTATTTTCTGCCTGAACATTTATAGAGATTTGATTGAAATCACCGTATCCATCACTTTCAGGTTGAAAAGAAGGCTCACTATTAGTTGAAAAATTCAGTTGATAATCACCAACAGCTCGATGTCCATTAACCATCCATTTCTCAAGTTTCGGCTCAACACTAATACCATCCTGGTCCCAATCAAAACTAGAGACCTCTGTAATCCAGGTATTCTCAAAGAAAAGTTTCATACCAAGAGGATAATTAGGGATAATATCAAAACTGGTTGGATACAATTTCTCAGTAGTTGTGTTAAGACTATGGGCAATATTATTTATATTTTCATCTTTTATACCAAAACGGCTACTTTTTTCAATAACTGTTGAATCTATTTGCTCAGAATCCTGTTCATAACTGTCAACTATCGAATAATAAGTCGTTACCCGTGGAAAGGCCTCATCAACATCTTTCAATGTAGGTGGAAATGTCATAGTAGTATCGCCACCAGGATAGGCAAAACTAACAGTCTGAGAATCTATACTGGCAGGAACAGTTACCACAGTATCAAGAATGTGATAATCCATTGGTTCTTCTTTGTAAAATAATCCATCACCATCATTGTCAATATCATCGGTGGCAGAATCAAAGAATTTCACTTTTATATTATGTTCCACTTCCTGAGTTAATTCATCAGGATTTATCAAAGAATAATAGAGATCGCCATTACCTTCTCCACTAACTCTTTCTACACCTTTGGAAGTGTCAGGAGGTATATAACCGGCAACATTGGAAGTTGGTTGAACAGCAACCGTATTTTTATCCAGAACGATTTCTGTGCCCAGTTTTTGAATAGATTTTGAACATTCAGCCGGAAAAATTCCTGTACTGGCATCACCATGATCATAGGAAACAACAGCGTAATAATAGGTCATGCCATTATTGACAGTTGTGTCTGTGAAAGTATGCTGCAGACCATTATCATTACCAAGATTAAAGGAAACACCACCTGTAAAGGAAGCATCACCACGATAAAATCCTTTGATACCATTCTTTTTATCAAAAATAGCAATTGGTTCGTAAAAATATTTGACGCCTTTGGCATTAGTAATTGTATTAACTTCGTTGAACCCAATATCTGTAGCTCGATAAATTTTATAACCTTCAAAGTCTTTCCCAAGAACGGGGTCGATTGAGTTTTCTGCAGCATTATCCCAATACAGGGTGACCTGACCATCTCCTGCTACCGCATGAACAATAGGTTTATCAGGAGGTCGGGTGAATTGATAATTGTTATCATAAATCTGCTGATTAGTTTTCTTATTATTTAAAATATCTTCAAAATCTTCTCCAAATAAGAGAGCCATGGAAAAACTACCTGAGCGTCCAGAAGGAAGGGGAAAATAACCAGCACCATAAATAAAATCACCATCAGCAGGTTCCAGTACGATCTCATCGTAATTACCTGGAGTTTGTCTATTCCAGAGATCACCCGGAGTTTGACTCGACCAATCATAATCATCACTCATTCTGACTTTGCCAGGAGGTGTAAAATAGTTAAAACTAGTCAAACCAATTTGATCAGACTCGTTGACATCGACTTTATCAAAATTGGGTTCACCATTGGTTGGAGAGCCATCGCCTTCACCACGATCACCAGTTCCAGCAGCACCATCAGCCCCTACATCATGCAAAGAAGCATTCCAGTCGCCGTCATTATCTATGCCGTCATCACGACGTTCATCGATAAGCGGATCAGATTCTCCAGCACCAGAAATATAATCAACATATTTCAAAGGAGGTAAAGGTTCAAAGCCCTCACCACGATTAATTCTATTGTAGTAATGGGTGAAATAATCTTCATCAATTACACCATTGAGGTTATCATCAATAATATTACCAACCACTTCTTCCAGCTGATTATTACTTCTCAGGATAATTCTTCTACCGGTAGTGTAAACAGTATCAGGGAATTTTTTAATAGTGTAAATTGAACGTTTGTAAGTGTCCTTTTCTATTAAAACTATTTTATCGCCAATATTGTAATGTATTTTTTCAAAAAAGTTTTCATTTAATTGCGGAGAGCCTTGCTTACTGTCGCCATCATTGTCAATTCCATCATAAGGATTTCCCGGACTTTCCAAATATGCATATCCGCTGTAGCCAACGGGGCCATCAAAACAGGGGCTATAAGAAGGAGGAGCATCCCAACTGTATGTAATATCGTCTTGATTATCAAAATAGGAAAGATCATCCTGGGCATCAATGTAATCATTACATCTACCGCCACTTAATGTTCCTACCATCATACCAAAAGATACTTTTTGATAACTTTTTTGGCCTGCGTTTTCAACTTTATAAAGCCAGTAAATTATATCTTCGGCTAAGAAATGTGACCATTGAAGACCTCTTACAGATACATCCAGTCCAGCGCCATATCTCTGAGGAATTGTTGAATCCGGCATAAAGACCCGAGGACCTTCACCCTGCTTATAATAATTGAATTCCGCATCTTTTGAATCGTCCATTACAAAATAGGATTCCTGATCGGCAGCCATTACACCTTTACCAAAATAACCATTCCAATAAGGGCTTCCATCCGGCTTTAACCAGTCAGGTTGATCCGGCCAAAAAGAAGGCCAGGAATCAGGTTTGCCATCGCCATCATTATCAAGATCGGTGCTAATAGCAACCTCATCATTTTCATCATCCGCATATCCAGGTTTAGGCTCAAGAGTCCACATGGTTCCGCCTTCACCAGGACTGTCAGTCCATCCACGAGGACCATCGGAAGTTGCTACCGAAGTGACAGTATCACGAAAAGTGGCAAGCAACAGAGTATCATTAATCATTTCATGATCGTAGTAATTAAACAAATCTTTGAGCTGGGATAATGAATCCAGACTAGTAAAATAATTAGCTACAGCTGGATCCAGTGCTCGTATAGTGCCATCATCATGAAGAGCAAATTCCCATTGCCAATTTCTACGCATTTCAACACCAAATAATGGACTTACATCACCAACATATTCGTTACCACTGCCTTTAGGCCATTCTCCCTCAGGTTTTTCAAAAATTCCTGCTACCAATCCATAATTAGTAAACACAGTTCGGACTTTGTTGGCATTGTGAATACCCTGATGGCGATAGACCTGATTACCAAGACGGACGTCATCCTCGGCTGTCCAGGCTATCTGAAAAGACAGAATTATTATTAATAGAATAAAAGCACTTTTACTTGAAGTGATTGATCTGTTCATATGTTAGGTCCTCTTATATTTCGACTTTATAGCCAACAGTTACCCGCATTGGACTTGAAAATCTTCCAGGGTCATTAAAATATTCTTCAAGAGTGTTAACTTGCTTGCTAAAATCTGAATGGGAGTTTTCGTAAATTGTTTCTGAGCGGGAATAAGTAGAGCGGCCACTGTCTCCATAAACATTGGTTTCATTGGCAATATCGAATAGATTATCGACTTTTATATAAAATGTGTTTTTTATTCCGAAAAAGTCAAAGGTTCTGGTTGTTTTGAAATCTATATTGACAAAAACGGGCTGACGGCCATCATTTCCTACAAAGGGCGAGGGAGTTCTAAGGGCAACTGCATCATAAGGCGTTCCACTTCCAATAGTTAACAGAAAGCTGGACATCCAGGTACCGGGATTTCCAATCACCAGATTACCATTTATTGTATGTCTTTGGTCCCAATCTAATGGCAAAACCTGTTTTTCGATCATTTGACCGGAGGCCAATCTAATGATTCCTGCATTAGGATCAGATTGGGTGCCCTCAGCAATTTGAAAAGTATAGTTTAAACTAAAACTATAGCCATCTGCCAATCGTCTTGAAAGCTCAAGAGTAACGCCTTTGATTGTGGCATATTCGGAATTGACATACTGAGTATAATACTGGTCATTACGGGCTCTAATTCGACGAGCCAGGTTGATCCATCCGCGGACATCACGAACATAATAATCAGTCTGAAGCTTAAAATTTTGACTCAATTGCTGTTGCAAACCAATTTCATAACTAATTGTTTGTTTGGCGTCCAAATCTGGATTACCCATCATGCCGTCAGAGAGTTCCCAATCAGGATTAGCATAAAGTTGCTGAAAGTTGGGCATCTGGAAAAAATGACCGTAGGAAATATGAATTACGCCCTGATCTGTGATAGGATAGGCCAAACCTAAACGGGGACTGATCTGAATTTTAGGATTGACATCATCCCACCAGATCTCTTCCAATTCACTGCGAGAAAGATCCTGGACAGAAGGCCGTAATGGATTATCAATATTAGGATCTGTTGGTTCAGCAGGAACTTTTGCTCTAGGATCAAAATAATCGAGTCGAATTCCCGCATTTACAATAATATCTGAAAATTCAATTTTGTCCTGTATATAAGCAGCCATCTGAATAGGATTGGCATCGAGCGTATCCCCCTGACTACGACCGGTTGCTATGTCATAATAATTATCATAATATTTAAGGCGATTATGCTGGATTTCTATGCCTGTCTTGATTTTATGCCGGCGATTAACCTGACTGGTCAAATCACCTCGCAAAATTGTAGTAGTTGTATTTCTGTCATAATGGTGGTTTTCAATTCCACCAATATTATATGTATTGGGAGGCAGATCGGCTAGTTGAGAAGATAGAGTCCCATACATTGGATTAGTAGGGTCATCAAAATAATATTCCTTATAATTGGTATTGAACTGACTCAGGCCTAAGTTATAAAAAGTTTTTCCCGTCAACTGGTGAGTTAATTTTAAGGTCTGGTTATAATTGTAATTCTCCCGGGTCAGGGTACCGTTCGGATTATATTTAAAAGCATTGTTATAATCCTTGTAGGTCATATGATCAACAACCGACTTATCTAAAAAATTCATCGGATTTTCACTGACTATATTGTAGCTGAGGGTTAATTGGTCATTAATTTTCCAGGTCAATTTGGTATTAAGATTTAATTTTTCATAAGTATCCATAGGAACCCAGCTGGAATCTCCAGTTGCCAAAATATAGGAAGTTGAATCGGCATCAGCATTACCTGCAATTAAAGATGAGATAGAATCTACAACTGTGCGATCTGAAGTCACCAGTATATCCTGCTCATTGGCAGCTTTATGAAAAACATCATCGGTGTTAAATATTTTGCGCCCATAGAAATAGCCATCTTCCCTAAAATAGCGACCATTAACATAAAAGAACAGTTTGTCCTTGATCAAAGCACCACTTGCATAGCCCTGCAAATTATTAATATTTAATGGATTAAAACGCTGAACATGAGGATAGATATTATTATGGCCAACTGTATAAAATTGACCAGTGTAGGTTTGCATACCAGCATTAAACTCGTTGCTACCATCTTTAGTAACGATATTAACAACACCTGACATTGCTTTTCCATATTCTGCATTAAAAGAACCGGTAATGACCTCCAATTCTTTTATGGCTTCATTCTCTACATTTGTAGCCATGCCACCGGAAAAGGGATCTGTAACTGGCATTCCATCAACCATGTAGAGAGTCTCACCGGAACGTCCACCGCGAAAGTGACCAGCAACAACACCGGCCTGGCGATTTACTACTTCACTAAAATTTTCAACAGGAATATTTTCCAATTCATCAGAGGAAACACGAGAAGAACTAGCAGTAATATCTTTTTGGATCATCTTTTCTTCGGCAACAACTTCAATTGCTTCTCCCTGAATGTCAGCAGTACCCATTTCAACATCAATATTTGTTGTCAGATCGATATTGACTTTGACCTTGGTAACACGCACGGTTTGGTAGCCGATCATACTAAATCTTAATGTGTAGGTGCCAGGAGGAATATTAATAATAGAATAGTGCCCATTTGCATCTGTAGCTGCCCCCAAGGAGGTTCCCTGTATCTGTACATTGACTCCCATCATTGGTTGACCGGTACTTTTATCTACAACAGTTCCCATTATTTTACCAGTAGTACCTGCCATAGCAGTACTAATTATCAGAATTAAAGTGATTACTATTTTGGCAAGATAGTTTTTTTTCATATTCTAAACCATCCTTTTTTATTGTTTATAAAATAATATACACGACTTTCCATCTATCTTATCTGCTTTTTCCCGGGCAGGAAAAATTATCTGCCAGCTTTCACCATTCCCCTCAAACAACTCCTGTTGAACAATGTCCTGAACTTCACTGGAAAGATTAAAAAGCGCGACAATTTGTTGATCGGGAGTGCTTCTTTTGAAAGCGTAAAGCATATTTTGATCATCGGTGAGCAGAGTTTCATAGTCGCCATTTCGTAGGCATTCGTACTTTTCTCTTAGACCGGCCATTTTACGATAATGGTTTAATAGATCATGATCGACTTTAACCTCATTGACAGGACGGTCAAGGTCGAAAGGATGATACTTCTCATCATCGTAATCAAATTCTTCCCAGATCATAGGTTTTCTGCAATCAGGATCATCGGCTCCCCACATTCCCACTTCATCTCCATAATAAATATAAGGAGCGCCAATGTATGTAAATTGAAAAGCAATGATCACTTTTTGAAGTTGCCGTTCTTTTTGATTGGGTTTACGGACTTTGAAATCTTTGTCATATTGAAGATTGGAGGCATGGTCAATCCAGCGGTCTGGATTAACAACCATAGAAGCAAAACGCTCTATATCGTGACTACCCATCAAATTTTGTAAATAATATTGGTCCTTTTGGGGATAATTATTGCGCATAAAGGCCAGTAGATTGTCAAACTGGGTGGTGGTTATCTGATCTTTCTCATTTATAAAGGCCTTGACTGTAGCATCGGTAAAGCGATAGTTCATTACAGCATCAAAAGGGCCGGGATATAAATAGGGACTGGCATCATACATTATATTATCGCGAAAATTCTTCCACCAGACCTCGCCAGTTAAATAGGCATCAGGATTGACATCACGAACCCATTTACTAAAATCATTCCAGAAATCCATATCAACTTGATGAGCAACATCCAAACGCCAGCCATCAATACCATCTTCAGGATTACCATCGCCATTAGGGTCGCCCCAGCGTTCGACTATCGCCTTGATGTGATTTCTATATCCATCGGAGGGGCCATTTTCATCTTCTTTTAATTCGGGAAGATCGGGAACTCCGTACCAGCCTGTATATTCAAATTCATCTTCTTCTGTATCTGGATCATCGTAAGAATCGATCACAAACCAGTGGGAGTACTCACTTTTTTGCCCCTTTTCTTTGACATCTTGAAAAGCCCAAAAAGGGATACCGACATGATTGAAAACACCATCAATGATGATTTTCATATCACGCTTGTGAACTTCCTGTATTAATTTAAGGAAAAGTTTATCAGCAGTAGTCCACTTCCAGGTAGACGGATCATCTGGTGTTTCGGTCTGCCAGATTAGGGAATCTTTCTTAGGTTTAGGACCAAAATTATTATCGATATGGCGATACATAGTGGCGCCATATTTATGACTGGAAGGAGATTCAAAAACAGGATTAAGATAAAGAGCATTGACACCCAATTTCTGTAAATAATCAAGTTTATCAATTATTCCTTGAATGTCGCCACCATATCTTCGGAGCTGAGCATTATAATAAAAGCCCTGGCCATTATATTTTTCCCAGGGCTGTAATTTATACCAGGCATCGGTCCAGGGCATTACTTGCCATTTTTCCTGATAATCATAGGGCCATGTGCCTTTTAATGAACTTTTGGTAGGATCGTTAGAGGTGTCGGCATTGTAAAATCTACCTGGATAGATCTGGTACCAAATCGCATCGCTTGCCCATTCAGGTTGAGGTCTAGTTATTGCTATTTCTGGAGACAGAAGCAGGACAATTAATGCAATTAGGAAAAACGTTGTGATTTTTTCCAGTTCTAACTCGGTAGCCTTTCTCGCCAAATACACCCTCTCTTTTTATTAGTTGTTCAATGCTTAGTGTTTGTTGTTCAACATTGAGTTACTAAGCATTAAGAATATAATTTTTTTAATCTTGATTGTCAACACTTTTTTATATTTTTATTGACTTCCGGACAGTGTAATAGAATTTGACTAAGTTTTCCTTGAAGGAGCAGAACAATTATTTCCAGTAAAAAATTTGATATTTGTGCCATTTTTCTCATATCTACCTATGGTTTATTAAAAATTTTATATGAATTTGTCAAGTGTTTTTGTTATATTAGGGTAGTGTGAGAAGTGTTCTTTTAAATCAGGGGTCTTGGGGTTATAATGAGACAACGTAAGATTAGTTTCACGGCGGTTGTATTTTTCATTTTGTTTGTTTTGGGAATTTTGTTCGCCAGTAAATACTCTCCTGGTAAGAGTAAACTGGCTACCATCTGTTTTTCGGAAAACAATGTGGATTCCGATAAAGTTACTCAAGCTTTAGCAGATGTAACGGGAATTAGAACAGTTTTTCTGGATCCAAAATCAGAATTGCTGACCTTTCGCTATAATAGTTCTGATTTGACATTACAGAAAATTAAAGATCAGCTACGGAAAATGGGTATCGAAGCCCAGAGTCTGCAATCAGTCCGCCTGATCAAGTCTAGCGATCAGAAGGAGCAGTCCCGTCAAAAACTGTTCACTCTCGATATTTACCCATCTTCAGAACTGGAAAATTAGAACGGCTATTTTTCTTAGCTACATTTTTAGTATTAGCTTAATTGGATGAATAATTTAATTTTTATCCAAAGCGGTTTCTTCTATGTATAATAGATTAATATCTGTTCTGCATATAATAAAACTGATCGGCAATTTTTAGCATTATCAGAACTCTAATACAGCATTATAAATTAATTTTTGTAGCAATTTTCAAAACAAATGTCCATCCTAACTCAGAGAAATCTCTTTTCTCTTTACGAAATTGAATTTCGCGCAGAAATTGTTTGATGAATCATGTTTTGATTTATTTAAAATTATTTCTATGCTTTGAACATTACTTTTGCAATGCACTATCATATAAAATTTACGCCAATACAAAATTAAAATTGTCGCTAGAAAGAATTCTTTCTAAATAAACTGATATTA
>DATGCI010000180.1:0-5599 GCA_035312185.1 bacterium | reverse complement strand
GCAGATTTTTTTATTTTGCAAAATATAATCAAAAGCCATAGCCCGGGCCACAGGAATGGAGACTTTATCAGCCTTCCCACTTTTGTAGAATTCTGTTATAAGTCGGGCTCGTTCGATCGAGATTGTAGGTTGAGTTTCCTGACTTTGCGCACGCAATTTTTCTATGCGTTGATTCATTTTTGCTCCTGGACAAACTAAAAATTTAGAATTATACTACTGTTTCCCGGCCAAAAAGGCTATTCTCATGATCTTTAATTCTTTGTAGCTGATCTCTTTATTCATTTCTTCGTAAACAGGACGCAACATTTTGTGACCTAACTTTTTAAAAGCAGCCCTAACCTGCCGCCGCTGTTGGCCTGACAGCGATGATTCGAGCTCAATACCTTTGCGAAGATGATTTCCCTCTTGTAGAAATCTGTAAAGGTGCTTAAGAATAGTATTCTCCTTGACTTTGTATTCTCTTGCTAATTTACGAAAAGATTGGTTTTGATTAAACCTTTCTCCCACCTCTTCAAATCTCTGCTTTTTCTTTGACTTCGATTTTCTGGTAGTCCCTTCTGGAAATTTACCTGAAATATCATTATTTCTGCAATATTTTTTGATAATAGGTAAAAATTCCTTGCTATATTTTCCGGCTTTTATTCTTCCTACTCCATAGATTTTCAGCATTGTTTGGCGGGAATGGGGAAAATAAAAAGCCAATTCCATAAGTGTTCGATCAGGAAAAATTGCATAAGGAGGAAGGCCGGCTTCATCAGCCAGTTGTTTGCGTTTGGCCTTCAGCCTATCATATAATTCATCATCATAATCTTTTTCTTTAATCCGTTTTTTTATCTTTTGGATTTTAAGTTTTCCGAAAAACCTGGTTTCGCCTTTCATCACTTTCCAACCCTGATCAGTGATTTGTAAACTTCCATACTCCATATCCCGATTAATAAGCCCTTTTCTAATTAATTGCCGGGAAAGGTAAAGCCACTGTTTTTTGGAAATATCTTTGCCAATCCCATAAGTTGAAATTTTGTGATGTCCTTTCTTGAGTACTTTTTTATTTTCTGAGCCTCTCAAAATGTTGGCAATATGGGCAGCACCGTAATATTCGTCCGTACGGGCCATTGCTGACATGAATTTTTGAGCTGGAGTAGTAAGGTCCTGCAGGTCTTCACTGTCATCAATGCAATTATCACACATTTTACAATTTTCACGAGGATAAACTTCACCGAAATATTTTAATAGGGATTTTCTGCGGCATTGGCTGGTTTCACAGAAATTCACTATTCCATCGAGATGCTTATAGGCAATTTTTTGTTGCTGGCCTTCTTTCTGCCTGATGAAATATTTTATTTTGGCAATATCACCATAGCTAAAGAGAAGCAGGCAATAGGATTCCAGTCCGTCCCGACCGGCACGTCCAATTTGCTGATAATAAGATTCAATATTTTTAGGCAGGTCAAAATGGACCACATAGCGAATATCAGGTTTGTCTATGCCCATGCCAAAAGCAATTGTTGCCACAATAATATTGACATCGTCGCGAATAAAAAGTTCCTGGTTCTTGTGTCGTTCCATTTTAGTTAATCCAGCATGATAAGGTTTTACAGAAAATCCTTCTTCACTCAGAGTTTGAGCAAGTTCATCAACCTGACGTCTTGAAAAACAATATATCAAACCCGATTCTTCGGGAAATTTGTTGATCAGTTCAATAGTTTGCTCAACAGATTCGTCTTTGGGTTTGACATTGAGTAAAAGATTTTTCCTATCAAAACTGGAGATGAATTTTTTATCATTTCGCAGTTCCAGACTTTTCATTATATCCTTTTGGACTCGCGGCGTTGCTGTGGCTGTCAAAGCTATTAGCACAGAATCAGTAAATTGCTCTCGAATTCCAGCAATTTGCCTGTATACAGGCCGAAAATCATGACCCCATTCCGAAATACAATGTGCTTCATCAACCGCAAAACTGGCAACTTCAACATTATGCAAGAGTTCAATAGTCCTATCCATAAGAAGAGTTTCCGGAGCCAGATATAGCAGATCAATTTTTCCAGCCTTAATTTTTTGTTTATTTTCTTTATAATCTCTCCAATCCAGCTGGCTATTTAAACAGACTGCATCAATACCATATTCCTGAAGCTGTCCGACCTGATCTTTCATCAATGATATCAAAGGTGAAATTACAACGGTCAAACCATCCATGATCATAGCTGGAATTTGATAACAGAGTGATTTCCCACTCCCAGTTGGCATGACTACCAGGCAATCTTTACCGGACAGGACGTGCTTGATAATAGACTCCTGATTTTCTAGAAAACGGTCGTAGCCAAAAGTATTTTTTAAAATTGAGCGAGGCGTTAATACCATTTATTTTCCCGGTTTTATTTTATGTGATTCTTCGCGCTATCCATTCTGAAATAATTTATGTGATAAGCCGGGAACTTGCAAGAATGGATTTGATCGATTTTATTCATCGAAATTAAATTTGAAGCCATCCATTTCTATAGAATGGCAAATCTCATCTAATTCCCGTTCAGTGTGTTTCTGCAGACTTCCGATTTTATTCTGATAATTGAAACGCTTTAGTTTGTCTTCTACAAAATAGTTATACGGCAAAAGAGTGGCTTCGAATATGTTTTTCTCAATCAGATAATCACGAATATCGGTTAAATTTTTCTGAGTATCAGTAATACCTGGAATCAGAGGAATGCGGATCTCAAGATCAGCTTCATATTTCAATAGCAAGTCAAGATTTTCAAGAATAGGATCAATAGAGACACCTGTATATTTTTGGTAGAATTGATCATCAACACTTTTAACATCATATAAGAAAATATCTACATAGGGCAGCACCTGTTCCATGATTTTATCTGAAACATAGCCACAGGTGTCAATAGCTGTATGCAAACCCAGGCTTTTGAATTCCTTGAGAAGGGCAAGGCTGAATTCCTCCTGCATAAATGGTTCACCGCCCGACAATGTGACACCGCCACCTGATTGCTGGTAAAATATTTCATCTTTCAACACTGTTTCTACAATCTCGGCGACATTTTTACGTTCTCCAACTTCTTGAGTATGGCCGTGTTTATCATCTAAATATTCAATTTTCGGATTTTTGCTTTCCGGATTGTGGCACCACCAGCAGTCCAGGGGACAGCCTTTTAGAAAAATAGTTGTCCGAATACCAGGACCATCATGAATAGCAAATTTTTTAATATCAAAAATAATTCCTTCAGGCACTTCTCATTTCCTTTTTCTTGGCCTGTTAATTTAACAGATGGCAGAAAAATTACCAACTAATTCATAATCGAGTGGGAAAGTTGTTTTGTAGAATAACTAATCTTATCTTTCAGGGCTGTGGGTTTTTGTCCGCATTTTTTTATCGGGGGAGGGCCTTGGGGTACATCTATAAAGCGATAAATATTGAAATTATAAGATAAATTATAAGGGAAAATACTAATCCTTCAATATCCGAGCTTTGATAAATAAATGATTCTCTGTATCCCGGGCAGTTTTTACATGAAATTGAAAGTTCTCAAGAATAGAAACCAGTTCTTCAAAAGGGGGGAGCAGGTCCTTTTCAACAGGATCACCAATTTCCTGATGAGTTTGGTTAACTTTTTTACTGTTACTTGTATGAATTAAGTATAGATAGCCGGCTTTTTTGAGCACTCTGCGAATTTCCTGAAGCGCAATTTTCCGGTCATTGAAATGGGGGAAAGTATCGTTGATGACAACCGCATCAATTGTACCTGAATCTAAAGGAATATCCTCACAAAAGCTATGAATTAACTCTAGCCGAGGATATCTGAAACGCCGGGCATATTTTAACATTTCAGAACACATATCCAGGCCGATAATTTTTATATTTTGAGCCTGGCTGACAATTATAGGAAATAATTTTCCGGTGCCGCAACCAACATCGAGAACTGTACTCCCGGTTTTAAAGTCTATACATTTGAAAATAGGATCATAGATTGAGTCCTTAGGTAGTGATGATTTCCATTCTGGAGCTTTCCGATTGAAAAATTCAATTTTATCCGCATATAACTGAGTTAATTGTTTTCTAATTATCCCTTCCCTCCTAGACGGGAAATTATACTATTCTAGACCATACTTTTCAAATTCGGCCCTCTTTTTGAATTACCTTATAGTTCTAATAATAATTCAACTCATAAAATAATCAATATTGCAGAGTAATTCCAGCTGTATATGAACGACCTGGCATAGGAAAGCCGGCCATTGTTTCATATTCCTGATCAAGCAGATTTTTAATCTTTGCGAAGAATGAAATCTTATCATTAAGTTTATAATTAGTAGTGAAATTAGCTAATAAATAATCGTCAAGTTCTACAAAAGCAGTGGTATTATAAGGATTATCTGGGCTATAAAGACCATTTATATATTGTCCCTGAAGAGTCATAAACAAACCCTTTACTGGTCTATATCTAAGGGAAACATCTATTTTGTTTTTTGGACTTCCAGTAATTTTATCAGTTGAAAAATTAGAAAAGCTGGCTGCCCAATTAAAAGCAAAATCAGGAGGAAGAAGAAGTTGGCCTTCAACCTCCATACCAGTAATACTGGCCGTACCCAAATTACTGAAAGCAAAATTTTGTATTCTAATCAAATTCTCCAGATCATTATGAAAAATTGATACACTATTCGTGAAAACGTCATAATAATTTTTCTTGATCGAGATTTCATAGCTTTGTGATATTTCTGGCTCTAAACCCTGATTAGAAGCGGGGAATAGGTAAATGTCTTTTAATGTTGGATTTTTAAAACCTTTAGAATACTCGGCCTTGGCCCGCCATTGATTACCCAATAATAATGAAATTCCTGCTGAGGGAATTAACTGGGATCCGGCTATAGAATGGTTGGTATAACGGAGGCCACCATTCATGATAAAACGGTTGGTAAAATTATGGTTTACAACTGCCATAGCACTGTATTCATTGATACTGTTATAATCCTGGTTAATGTAGGGGGGCGCTTTTGTAACTTCACCACCATAATTCCTGAAATCGATTCCAACTGTAACGTGGCTTTTTTTCTGGTATTGCCAGGTTTCTGTAAGAATCAGACCGGTTGTCTGGTCATTTGATATATAATTGGCATCTTCTCCAGGATTATCATTGGCATCGTGGATTTCATGATGACCGTAATTATGATGTAGTTTTAATTTTGTTGAAAACGATTGATACTGGTGCTCCAGGGTAATGTCGCCACCATATCGCTGCAAGTCAAACCAGTGATTATATAATGGATTAGTGATTTGACCGGGATCATTAATGTCCAGATCGCTAAGATAACTATTACCATAAATTTTTAAGTTTTGCATTGGTTTCCAGTTGAATTCCAGATTACCGCTTTTTGATGTATAAGAATCGTCACCTTTTTGGCGATAACCATCACTATCGCGATATCCTCCAGACAGAGAGTAGCCCCAGTTTTTACCACCATAGGTTTGCCGAAAATAGGTGTTTTTAGTATCAAAAGAACCGTAACGTAGAGGAACTTTGATATGAAAACCTTTGTTATGATCATGACTGGTAATTATATTGATCGCTCCGCCCATTGCATTAGAACCATAGATGAGCGAGGC
>DATGCI010000179.1:0-2174 GCA_035312185.1 bacterium | reverse complement strand
CCAACTAATTTTGAAGCTTCATCAATTAAGCCGCGCTTATAACCGAGAAAGATGAAAATGGCAAAAATTGTCAGACAAACTATATCAAATATACCAAACATAATAATTACGCCAATTTAGATCTAACAATAGCCTGAACCTTGCTGCCGTCGGCTTTTCCTCGAACTTTGGGCATAATTGTTCCCATAACTTTGCCCATGTCCTGCATTCCAGAAGCACCGGTTTCTTCAATAACCTCATCTATCAGAGCTTTGATCTCATCATCAGACATCTGTTCGGGGAGATATTCTTCGATAACTTCCAACTCTTTTTCTTCCTCTTCAACCAAATCCTGACGATCACCTTTTTTATAAGATTCGATCGATTCCCGCCGATTTTTGGCAGCTTTGTTAATTACCTGCTGAGCATCTTCTTCAGTGAATTCGCCTCTTTTATCAATTTTGGCTTTTTTAAGATCAGAACGCAGCAATCTTAAAACTTGCATTCTGCCTTTTTCTTTATTCTTCATGGCCTTTTTCATATCCTGAGTGATTTCTTCAAGCAAACCCATGTTATACTCCCTTCATGCTTATTGATTAATGTATCCTATTCCTTGATTATCTGTCAAATATACAATCTATAACTTAAATATTCTATTATAATTTGACAACCTGAATGTTTTGCTAAAATTGAAGGGAAGATGACAAATCCTATTTATCCTCAACATCAACAGCAGTGCGCCAGGTCACTCAATGCAAAATTTCAATTGACTATAATTAAATTAATAACTAAGATGTAATATAAAAATAACATTATAAGGAGGAGGTTTTATGAACTCGAAGTTACTGGTGATTTTTTTATGTTCTTTTATTTTTTTGGCAGGTCAAACAGACCTGATTTATTACACCGGGGATTATGATCGGCCAACTGCAGATGCCTATTACTCGGCAAAAGAAACGGAATTCAAAAATGATCTAATTAGTGGAGATCCAGCTCTGTATAATCGAGGGCATACAGGTCTGGCTTTCCTTAATTTATTTCATTCAGTCTCAGAATTTGATTCCGTTCATCTCAATATCGGGGATAATTTCCGTCAGCTAGGCAATTATTACGAACAAGCGCTGGACTCATCGCTATCAATTTTATTCTATTTACAATATAGATTCGCTCATTGTCGGCATACCGGTCAGATGGTCGATACTCTGATAAGTTTTCTGGAGTCACCCCATTTTCAAAATTTAAAGAATAATCGCGACAGAATTTTATTTGAGACTGATTTTTTCCTTTATAATACCAATAACATTCTAGCGGAGCATGGCAATCTTTCAGCCGATCATTTTGAGGAGTTCATCAATCACATGGATACAGTTTTTTCCAATGATGATGACTTTGTATTTGTACTGGAGAATCAAGATTATAATGCCGATTATGGCTATCCCGTTCTTGATACGACAATAATTGACACAACCTATTTTACTATTAATCGACAGATTCTCAATAGCATGGAAAATTTTACCAGCTTAATGGAGACGGGTGCTGATTCATGGGCTGATGGCTGGGAGATCCTCTTGAATCTGGAAAATTATGGTAATGATACAAGCCTGGCCATCAATGAAATGGTGGCTGCAACTCAAGCCTGGCAAAGCGGAGTCGATACTTTACAAAATATGATCAATAATCCTTTCTTTGAACCTATGGATATTGATTCTAGCGTACTTCAGGATATCGATTCTGTCCTGGTTGAAGCCGAGCAGCTTTTGAATGGTAAATTATATATGCTTGATAGCTCTACGAATTTTACCATTAAACCAGTCCAGATAATCAAAAATATCGAGAGTTTAGGTGAAATTGCTCTGGACATGTACAAAGCCGATGATATTACGGCCTATAGCTTTAGTGGGATTTTCCCGAATGGTGTTCCGGGCATAGAATATGTAAAAGCCGACTTGATCATTAAAACAAATGCCAGTGATGAGGACATTCGAATCTATTTGCATAACCAAAAACTTGCTGCTCAGGATTCACTCGATTCCAATCCGGATGAACCTAATTACAGTGCTATTGCAGGAGCAGCGATGTTGCAGGAAACAGCCCGGCAATTTGGATATAATCTTGAGCAAACCATCAGGTTATTAGATAAAGGCCGTCTGGATTCCGCCTTTATGAAAATAAATCAAGGCGACCTGAATTATTCT
>DATGCI010000178.1:0-10289 GCA_035312185.1 bacterium | reverse complement strand
ATGTAAATCTTATCAGGAATATAGCCACCATAAGTGACAGTCTCTTCTACTTCAGTATCTGGATTTTCAATGTAGGAAAAATCATCAGCCTCTGAACTCCATTTGAAGTCCATAGCCTTTTCTCCGCTGCCTTTTTCATATAAAGTTACAGTAAAACTGGAGTCATGAATATGGGGCAATATTTCATCAAGCTCATCTACGTGAGGTTCACCTTCAGTAGGTTGATTGTCACCGCGTCCACCTTCGGGTTCGCGACCTCCCTCACTGCCATCGATATCATCGCCAATATCATCATTGAGAGGCTCGCCTTCGTCCCATTTTCCATTGCCATTCAGGTCTTCATATCCTTCCCAGTCGCCGTCATTATCACGACCATCATAAAGCGATGTATCTGTGACTAGAATTGTCCTATCGATACGAACCACGGATTCCTGAAGATTGGTAGTATTCAAGACTGCTTCAATTCGAGGTTCGGATTTGTATTCTTGAAAATCGTCTTCAAATTCTGTGATCGGTATTTTTTTATCACATTTGCTGGTGATCAGCAAGATTGTAAAAATTGTTGGTAAAAAGTATTTATAGAATCGCATTACTAATAACTCCTATTTTTATATTTTGAATTCAATACCGATTGATGGTATAATTGGAAACATACTAATTGCCAGAACTTCCGAAGGTGAACGGTCGTGTCGCCAGTAATAGAATAGGGTGTTAAAATGGTTGGTAAAATTGATGATCTGAAATTTGAATTTACCTTCTAGATCAAAGGGATAGATGTCACGAGTCCAGCTAATATCACTGCGAAAATAGGTCGGATAACGGGCAGAATTACGATCACCTTCTATATTTCGCAATTCAGAATAGGGATTTAGATAATCACCCATATTACTTTGGGAGAATGTTTTTCCGACAACAGGAGTATAGGGTTGACCTGAGGATGCTTTCATTGTTAAACCAAAACTGTTCTTTTGATTTAAACGATAACTGAGTACACAATTAACAGAATGAGGTTGATCATATTTGGGATTGTAAATTTCATCATCAGATTCTTTGATTTGCCCATCATTATTGAAATCAACCCTGCGTCGAAGTTTGCTGTATGAATAACCGATCCAGCCAGTCAATTTTCCGGTAGATTTTTTCAGCAGGAGTTCGATACCCCAGGCTTCACCTTTGCCTTCAATGAAATCATCCTCTTTCAAAGCCGGATTATTATTTGGATTATTGACAATCAAATTGCTATATGGCTTGTAATAGGCCTCTATGCTGGCAAAATAATCCTGATTAAAGCGCTGCTCGTACCCGGCAATATAATGCTGGGCGGTTTGAGCATCTAGATGCTCGGGAACAGTTCCCCAAACATTGACAAAATTAATTATCTCTTCTTCGTTATTATGTGTGAATAAAAATTGGTTGTATATTCCCCAGCTGGCCTTCAAAGCGGAATTGTCGGTAAGCAGGTATTTCATTCCGATTCTCGGATCGTAATAATTTCTTTCATGACCATTATAGCGGCTGATTCGTAATCCAGTTTGCAAGGAAAATACTGGGTTTACTTTCCATTTATCCTGGATAAAAACACCAAAAATATTGACATTATTATCATGGTCCAAATAATTAATATCCTGAATTTTTTGAAAAGTTTTCATGGAAATATTTTTGAATTCAAAACCGGTTGTAATTGTATGCTTTTCAGAAGCATTATAGTTGATAACTTCTTTGAGAGTCCAATCCTGAAGTCCAACTTCTTCCACAATATTTAAAGTTGATTCTACTGCATCACCATTATCTGCGGAATCAGTCTGACTGATCATGAAATCAAGATCCCAGTCATAATTAGTATGATATAATGAAGCTACAGAGTTGATCTTCGAATTGGGAACATGGCGCCAACTTAGGCCAGAGGTATAATTGCCCCAGTCGAAATCGATATTAAATCCTCCGCCTTTTTCATCATCATAATCAAATTCGAGAAAATCCCGACCAAAATAGCCGCTGTAAGTTAGTCGATCTTTTTTGCTAATGTTCTGAATTATCTTTGCCTGTGAATCCCAAAAGTAATATTCGCCAGGAAGTTCGTCATCACGAGTGCTATAGTAAGCTTGCGCTAATTTGTCAAAATAGGTGCGTCGTCCGGCCAGCATCCAGGAACCATTTCCGACAGGGCCTTCAGCCAGGAATTTACTGGTCAACATGCTTACTTCGCCGCTAAATCCACTTAAATTAAAATAGTCTCCGAATTTGGAATTTTTAAAGAGCAATTTTTTGCGGGAATTGCCTTCCCGAGAGGTAATATTGAGCACAGAAGAATTGCGGTTGCCATATTTGGCAGGAAAGCCTCCTGCTAAAAATTCAGCATCAGAAATTGCTTTGGCATTAAATGTAGAAAATACTCCGCCTAGATGATAGGGATTATAAATTTCTATTCCATCTAGCATGATCAAATTTTCATCAGGACTGCCGCCTCTTACAACCAGAGCGGAAGAAAAATCGTTTTTACTTTTAACACTGGGAGTCATCTGAAGAGTGCGAAACACATCCTGTTCAACAAAAGCCGGAGTTTGTAAAATTTCTTTCATAGATATATTGATTCGGCTTGTTTCAACAGTATTTTTAAAGCGCTGTTCTTCAGCAGTTACATATACGCCTTCGGTTTGAATGTCTGTAGGGACAATCTCCAGATCAAGACGTTTGTCCTGATTTTCCATTATTTGAACCTCAGTTGTAAAACTGGAATAGCCCATCATACTTACAAAAATGGTGTACTCTCCAGCGGGAACATCGAGAATAACAAATCTACCGTGGACATCGGTTGCATCGCCTAGTTCAGTTCCTTTGAGAACTACATTAGCATAGGGGACAGGCTCACCAGTCTCTGTGTCTCGAATATATCCGGAAAGATCCCCACCCGGATTAGCTGAAAGGAGTCCGAATACAAGAACAATCGTGATTAACAATTTTCTGAACAAAAAGTTCATTTTCAAAATAACCTCCAAAAAATTTCTATTAACAGTTTTCATAAATGGCGCCGGAGTTTAAAAGCTGAGAAAGTTAATAAAAATGACAAAGCTCACAAACCCGGCTGACCATATTAATTTGAAACCAGTATTTTGATCCATTTAAACATTTAAGGATACACAAAAAGAATAATCTATTTGCAAAAATCACTGGCCATAAATTTCAATTAAACAGAATATTAATCCATTTAATTTTTTTCGTGATTTAAAAGAACTGTTATTTAGAAACCTTTAGTTACAATTCGTTGTCTTTAAATTTGATTTAAATATCAACCTGTGATTTTTGTCACAGCATTGCTTTTTACGCTTGCTTTATAAATTAATTTACTATATGAAAAACGCCGTATTTCGAGTTAGAATAGTCATGCATTTAAAAGTAAAAAAATGAAAACTAATGGATTTAATTGCTCAGTATTTTCTTTATTTATATCAATAAATCCGGGCTGCCCATCCTCCTCCTGGAGCAAGATGGATTTTTATTTTTTCACCAGATTTTACTTCTTTTTTCTCTCTGGAAAAATCAATAGCATTACGATCAGCATTAGGACCATCTTTAAACATGTCGATATTGTATTTGCCATTATCAAGAAAATCGAGATCGAGAGTCAGGTCTCGGGCTGTCCAATCGGTCATAGCGCCTACATACCATTCCTGGTCTGCTTTGCGGGCGATTATTATATATTCACCAATTTTTCCATCGAGGACTTTTGTTTTGTCCCAGGTGACCGGGACTTTACTCAGAAAATCCATGCATTCCGGTTCTCTATAATAATTAGATGGAGAATCAGCCAACATTTGCAAAGGGCTCTCATAGACAACATACATAGCCAATTGCTGACAGCGGGTTCCCTGACTCATAGGTCGCGTAAAAAAGGGATGAAAATTATTTTTAGTTGCGTTGATCATAGCGCCGGGTGTATAATCCATAGGTCCCACAGCCATTCTGATAAAGGGCAGAATAAGAGCTCGTTCCGGCCCATCATCTTCGGACCATTTACACTGCTCTAAACCTCGAACACCTTCTCTTGTTAGCACATTCGGATAAGCCCGGCGAAGACCAGCTGGTTTATAAGAACCATGGAAATTTACTAACAATTTCCTTTTGGCAGCTTTCCGGGCAATTTTCCAGTAATAATTGACCATTTTTTGATCATCTCGCTGCATAAAATCAACTTTAATGCCCTTGATTCCCCAGTCTTCAAATTGCTGCATTGCTCTATCGAGCTGATCATCGAGAGTTTTCCAGACAACCCAGAGAATTATCCCAACATCTTTTTTTCGGCCATATTCTACAAGTTCTTTGACATCGATTTCTGGTTTGATGGCAAAAAGGTCTTCGGGCTTTGACCAGCCTTCATCAAGAATGATATATTTAAGATCGTGTTTGGCCGCAAAATCTATATAATATTTGTAAGTCTGATTATTTATACCAGCTTTGAAATCTACATCATAAATATTAAGAGCATTCCACCAATCCCAGGATACTTTTCCGGGTTCTATCCAATCAGTATTTTTAAGTTGCTTATCTCTTCCCAATTTATAAACCAGCTGGGATTCAACAAGCTCTATATCGTTATCTGCAATAATCATCAAACGCCAGGGGAAATTTCTTTTTCCACTCGTTTTTGCTAAAAATGAGGCGTATTTTGTAACGGGAACATCGCGATCACTGGTCTGCTGTATCTCAAGTGGATAATGAGGAAAAATAGCTTTCAGTCCTGTTCTGGAATTTTTCTGGCCGGTTAAATAAAAACCTGGATAATCATAAAGGTCCGATTCTGAAATCAAAACTTTCAAGCCATTATTAAGGTCAACTAATGCTGGGATAGAGCTGAATCTGTCTTTAATCTGGCTCAGGTTAATGTGCTTATAGACGCGCTCTTGATGGGTAAACATACTTTCCTCTTCCGGGAAATAGATTTTATGATCCTGAGCAAAATTGTACTCTATTTTTTCACTATTGATCTGTATTTGATTGGGAAAATCGGTTTGAAATCGATAGGCTATACCATCATTATAGGCGCGAAAGGCCACAGACCAATCATTTTCAAAGTGGATTAGCAACTCTTTGTAATTATCCAGGACTGTTTTATTTTTCACCTGAACAACTGGGTGAAGGACGCTGTTAGATGTATTTTTTTCTACTTCTTTTATTTCAGGATTAACTCCCAGGTGTTGTGCACCCAACTTCAGGGCTAATCTTGATGACTCGAGTACAGTTTTTGATTTGTGAAATAGAGAATAGTTAATTTGATCATCAACATTTATCTTCATCCTGGTTTGGCCATCAGGAGAATGTAAACTATATTCTTCTGCAATTAATAATGATACCATAGAAACTAAAATTATTGCCATCTTTTTCATGGGATTCTCCTAGTAAAAATTCACATAACCATCATAAACGAATTAAATATACATATAATGATCAAGACCATCAAATAAAATTATAAATTGCCTGCTAGCCATTCAATAAAATTTGGCAAAAACCACAGCTATTATTCGACTAACTCATAATTAAAATATTCTTGAGTTACTTTTGTGTCAATTTTTTTGAATACAAAGGCCCGTGCTTTTATCCTGGTTTGAATCGTTTTCAATTTAATTGCCTTTGTATCTTTTAGTCTTTGATATTTCATATCCATTTTAAATGTATCAATTTTGACAGGCAATGCTGGAGAAAAGGGTGCTTGATTATAAACTTTAATTCTCTCAATCCAGCCGGGATTTTTATGCAAGGTTATTTCACCTTTGAGCTCGTCAATTTTATCATTCTCTTCTGGCTTTAACCTAAATGTGTAAAAAATCACCTGATCGGTTTCATTAATAATCTGAAAATCCTGCATAGTTTTTTCATTAAAATCAAAACGCCGGGACTCTCTTCTGGCATGATCGGATTCATTCATTTCCTCCTGATATTTTTTCAATCTTTCAGGATCCGCTTTTTGATTATTAACTGAAAGTAGTTGCCATTTCTTCTGCCTCGCATTGGGATTATAGCTTTCAAGAATAGAACCCTCTGGGTCGGTTGTCTTTTTGTGAAAGGCATACACATAAATGGAATCAGCCTCTAAATTATTAAAAGCTTCTAGTATTTTTTCTGGAATTTGAGCGAAAAGAAAATTGGACAATATAATAAAGATTAGTAAGTATGTTTTTTTATTAACTGCTCTTTTTATCAATTTTAGTCTCCTGATTATCTGCTTTTAAAATATACAATTCTTATTTAATTTGGTGCTGTAAAGTTAAGAAACTTTAATAACTTTTGATATTGTCAAATCAAGAACGTAGATTGGTATTTTCCGTATGTAAAAGATGGTGATTTAGGATAATTATTCAAAAGGATTTTCTAATATGAAAATTGTAAGTGCTTGCTTAGCCGGTTTAAAATGTGCTTATGACGGTGATGATCGAGCTCATCCAAGAGTAATAGAACTTATCAAAAATAGTCAGGCAATACCAGTTTGTCCTGAGCAATTAGGCGGTTTACCAACCCCTAGAATTCCCTCTGAAAGATCAGGTGATAAAGTCATCAATAAAGAGGGCCAGGACAATACAAAATATTTTAAAAAAGGTGCGCAGGAAGCGCTTCGATTAACAAAATTAGCCCAATGTGACGGCGCTATTTTAAAATCACGTTCGCCCTCCTGCGGTTATGGGCAAATTTATGATGGTACATTTTCAGGAAAATTGATCAATGGCAACGGAGTTTTTGCTGATCTACTCCTGGAGGAAGGTATTAAAATTATTAGTGATGAAGAACTGTAATTAATTTGATCTAAAATATATTTTATGATAATAGTTTATTGAGTTCAGAGCGATTAACAATTTTTATTGGCCTATTTGGGGCAAAAATCAAAAAGTTTAAGGAGCGCTTTAATAGGCCAGCTGTTTTTCTAAATTTGCAGCCTTCTCAAATTCTTCAATTAGCGTCTGAAACAATTCACGAACAGAGACGATTTTATCAATCAGATAGGCATTGCTACCGGCGAATGCAAATCCATGTTCCATTATCCCTTTTTGCGCACTAACAAGGGCCTGGGCAATACAGTAGGGCGCCTTTTTATAATCACAGGTTTTCAAACATTTCCAGGGACAGGAAAATGGCTTTTTTATACCATTTTTCACCTGCTCAAGAAAGCCGTTTTTAATAGCACGTCCCGGTAATCCTACTGGACTTTTTATGATTGTGAGATCCTTTTCTTGGCAATTTACAAATTGCTGTTTGAATTTATCATCAGCGTCACATTCTTCGGTGGCCACAAAACGAGTTCCCATTTTAACACCATCAGCACCCAGATCCAGGAATTTTTTTATATCACCTCCATAAAATATACCACCAGCAGCAATTACTGGAATTGGCTGATTATATTTATCGCTGAACTTGTCTATACTTTCTCTGACCTGCGGGATCAGTTCTTCCAGAGCATACTGATGATCATCGATTTGATTCTCTTTAAAGCCAAGATGGCCACCAGCTTTTTGACCTTCGACTACTACCGCGTCAGGTACACATTTGTACTTTTTATCCCAAATTTTAAATATAAGTCCGGCAGCCCGGGCAGAAGAAACAATCACGGCTACTTTGGTAGTTTTATTTTGCCATTCCGATTCAGAGAAAAAGCCGGGCAATTTAAGAGGTAAACCAGCACCAATAAATACAATATCAGCCTCTTCTTTAATACTGGTTTTTACCAGTTCTTCATATTGGGTCAAAGCCACCATAATATTGACTCCAATTACTCCATCAGTTTTGTTTCTGGCTTTTTGAATTTCCTGACTCAAAAGTTCAATATTGGCCTTTTTACTATATTTTGTTTGATCCGATATTAAACCTAGAGCGACTGACGAAATTACTCCAACACCACCCTGATTAGCAACTGCTGAAGCCAGACCGGAGAGTGATATTCCCACTCCCATTCCGCCCTGAATTATTGGTTTTTCAACCTGTAAATCTCCAATTGATAATTTCGGTAAATGCATAATATTCCTTATTATTTTTTAATTGGTTAAAGCTTTTCGATAATTTTCCTAAAATGGAAACCATAGATAGCTAGAGTGACTACCAGTGGAAATTTTTTAGGATAGCGAAAAATACTGAGCATAATTAAGCGCCAATAATATCTGCGTTCTTTTCCTAAAATTCCTAATTTCCAGATAGATTTTAAAAATGCTCCAATCTCGGAAAGTGAAATTCTCGTTGTACCCGTCGATGGTACATTATATTCTTTTAAAAAGATTTTAATCCGCTGATAATAACCTTTTTTAGAATAGATAGTTTGAAGAAGCCAGGAGTGGCCGTCTTTCAAAGTCTCCAATCCCATTGCTGGTAAAAAATTGGTACTCCCATCCAGATTATCGCCGGTCATGCGGTCCACCAGTCTGTTCTCTTTTTCTAATCTATCATAAAGTTGAGTTCCCTTCGGTGCATTAAGCATCCCAACCATGGCGATCACTATTCCGCTTTTCTGAATTAATTCAATTTGTTCCTGGAAAATATTCTGTGAATCGTGATCAAACCCAACTATAAATCCTCCTGATACCATGAAACCTTTTCTTTGTAATTTTTTCACAGATTCTATTATATCACGATTCATATTCTGATATTTTCCACACTCTTCCAGGCTTTCCAGATTAGGCGTTTCAATACCAATGAAAGTATGATAAAAACCCGCTTTGATCATCATATCCATGAGCTCTTCATCATCAGCCAAATTTAGGGAGGCCTCGGTGGTAAAGGTGAAAGGATAATGATTTTTTTCAGACCATTCAATCAATGCTGGCAGTGTTTCCTGCTTCAATTTTTTCCGATTCCCAATAAAATTATCATCTACAATAAATACATTACCCTGCCAGCCAGTGCTATAAAGGGAATCCAATTCAGCCAGGAGTTGCTCTCTGTCTTTTGTTCTTGGCCTTCTTCCATTTAACATAGTGACGCTACAGAATTCACAATTATGAGGACAACCTCTGGAATATTGTAAGTTCATAGAAGCATATTTATCCATTTCCAGCAGATCCCAGCGGGGGAGAGGTGCTTTTGAAATTTCAGGATAATTTTCTGTTCGGTAATATTTTTTGGCCTTACCTTCTTGATAATCTTTCAGAAATCGGAGCAAAGTTATTTCAGCCTCGTTTAATACATAATGGTCAACACCAGAGATATCATCAGGATCGATTGTAACCATAGGGCCACCGGCAACAATAGTTAGATCATGCCGATTGCAGCGGTCAACAATTTTTTGAAAATGATCGCGATGAATTGACATTCCACTAATAAATACAATATCAGCCCAATTAAGATGTTGGTCGCTAAGAGCAGTCACATTAGTGTCCACCAATTTTATATCCCAGTTTTCAGGCAAAAGCCCCGCTACTGTAATCAAACCTAGAGGTATTTCAGATGACTTTTTGGAGATAAATTTTACTGCATAGGAAAAACTCCAGAATGTATCTGGAGTTTGCGGATAAATTAATAAACATTTCATCATAGACCCTTTTAAAAATAATTTGGTCTTTATTATCAAAATATCTATTTTAAATATAGGAATATTGTCTGGAATTGTTTGTAAAACATATGTAAAAGTTTGCAAATGGCCTATATGGGAATTAATATATTGGGACATTATGAATAAAAAGTATTCTTTATTTTACTACATTTTTATTTTTGTAATGGTGCAGCTGATCTGGCTGGCAATTGTTGGATTATGGATTGCTCGATATGTTGCCAACCACCTTATATTAAAAAAAATTGGGGAACGCTACTCTGTTCACATCCCTTATACAGGATCGGTTTCAATACTGGTAATTGGATTAAGTCTTCTAGTTCTGGCTATCATAGGGATGTCTCTACTCTTTCGGCATCTTAATATTCAGTTTAAAAGAACAAGAATGTATGACAATTTCATCGCCAATGTTACTCATGAATTAAAAACTCCCTTATCTTCTATAAAACTCTACCTGGATACTATTTTTAAACGGGATCTTCCTCCTGAACAGATAAAAAAATTTGCCAATCGTATGCAAGATGAGACCAGTCGGCTAAATGAACTAATTAATAAAATTCTGGATGTAGCCAAAATTGATCAAAAGGAAAAAGAATATAGTTGCGAAGTTAGAAAAGTAAAAACCGTATTTGATGAAATGTTTGAAGAATTGCAGGAGCTATATAATAGCGTGGATATAAAAACTGAAATTGAAGTCCAGAGCGATGAAATTATTATTGATGAGGAAGCTTTTCTCTCATTATTTAAAAATCTGATTGATAATTCAATA
>DATGCI010000177.1:0-4278 GCA_035312185.1 bacterium | reverse complement strand
CGTCCCGATCATCCTGGAGTGGTGGGTTTAACTATTACAACAACTCCTGATAATGATATTGATGGTATTGACAATGATGGCGATGGACTGGCTGATGAAAGTAGAACTAATGACGCAGGAACCCGAGTATCAGGCTTTACCGGCGTAAGCAGTGTTCCCGATTTCCTGTCCTATTTTAATTTTGATTCCTCGTTTGCAGAAAATGCCTATTGGAGTGGTGATGAGGATCGTGATTGGAAGGATGGAATAGACACCGATGGCAATGGAGTTTACGATTATGGATATGATTCTCCTGGCGATGATCTGGGAAAAGATGGTATAGGTCCCTACGATCTTGGCTATGAGGGACCTGATGAAGGCGAAGGCAATCATAGGCCGGATCAGGGAGAACCCAATTTTGGTATGGTAGATAATGATGAAGGAGATCAGGTCGGGGCCACTAAATATTCCATTCTTGATAAGAATAATTTTGATTCGAATTATGGTCTTACTGATAACAAGTCTTTAGTTGATTTCCTGAACAGTGATGAACATAATTTAAAAGCCAATACTGTTTCTAATTATGTCCAGTTATTAGCCTCTGACAATTTTATATTCCCCAATAATAAAACCACAACTTTCTCCTATGCTGAAATTCATTCCGCAGATCCTTTAAGCGGATTAATGAATTTTGATAATAATTTTTCTGCTCCCGATCTTTTTAACCGCAAAACCATTCTTGATAAGGTTGTTAGTGAAGATTTTCAATTTATGAAACCGCCTATTAGGCCTGAAGTGAGTGCTTCAGCAAGTGATGGAAGAGTTACTGTAGTTTGGGATGATATTGCCCGCCAGTTTGGGAATCAACCCTTTCTCAACGATTTAAATAATTTTGAAGGTTATAAGATATATCGTGCTACAGATGCTAATCTACAGGATGCCCTAGAAGTCACTGATGGTTATGGAATTTTATTTAAATATAAACCTATTGCACAATATGATCTAGTCAATGGAAAATCGCAATTTGTTAATTATGGAGCTGAAAGAGGGAGTGGATTTTTTCTTGGCTCGGATATTGGTATTAAAAATTTCTTCATTGACAATAGTGTACAAAATGGCGTGAAATATTACTATGTAGTTACTGCTTACAATAGTGGAACTTACCAGGTTGGCGATGGGGTTGCTCCTCTTGAGTCCGATTTTGTTATTGAGCCCGGCAATTTTTCTGAAAATGTGGTAGCAGTAACACCAAGAATTTCAAGCGCAGGTTTTAAAGGTGCTGGCGTCGAAATAACTGGCCGCGATGCTTTGGGAACTGGAACAGTTGAACCTGAAATTTTCGTTGATGCTAATATTGAACCTGGCCATGAGTACAAAATGGTTTTTGAATCTGAAGAAGGGCCACCTGGCGGTTCTTCTTATTACGTGGACTGGGCCTGTATTTATAGAACAGAGGGCTTTAAAATTTATGATATTACCGATGTAGAAGATGATACATCGATGGGTAAACTGGTTTACTATGAAAATAATAATAAGTATAATGCCCAGAATTTTTATTATGACCGTTATGATGATGGCGAATGGAATCATGCTCCCGATGGTTGGGTTGTAATGGATACTGCCAAAACTCTCGAAACCGCCTCTTTTGATGGCCTTAAAGTCAATTTTAGTGTACCTTCTCAGGTTGCTTATCTCAACAAAGAAAAGACTGGCTGGCAAAATGGCAGTAGTCCCTACAACTTGCAAGTAGCACAAATGAGATATAAAAAATACATGGCTTTTGACTATGATATAATCTTTACTAACAATGATAGTGCCTATACAACAGTTTCAAATAGTACTCTTGTCTATGATTTCAACAAAGAAAAAATTGAAAATGTACTTTTCGATCAAAGCTACAATTTTTATGTGCTCAACTGGTCGGTAATTGATTCGCTAGGTAATCCAGATACGGCTGATATTGTTACCTGGGATAAGAACAACAATGGCCAGTTTGACCTTGGCGAAGATGCTATTTTGATTGGTCATAGCACCTATTCCCGACGGGGTGGCTGGAAGTTCAACAGTACTCTTTTATCTGCTATTCTTGATTTTAATGATGCCGAATCGGAATCACAACTCCCCCAGCCAGGTGATATTTTCCAGATTCGCTATCAAAGACCTTTCTTTGATGGTGATTATGTGACTTTTAAGGTTAATGGTTACGAAACCGAAGATCCCGAAAAAATTAGTAGCAATATGGATGAAATCCAGGTAGTTCCTAATCCTTATATTTTTACTAATATTGCTGAACCGGCAGCTGAAGAAGGGAATTGGCAGAGGAGACTGATGTTTACCCATTTGCCAGAAAGATGTACGATAAAAATTTATACAATAACCGGACTCCTTGTAGATGAGCTGGTTGTCAATAATTCTTACAGAGAGTCAATGTCAGCGGGAAATGTTGAAGACGTTGGAAATGGTATCGCCTATTGGGACCTTACCAATAAAGATTCTAAGCCAGTTGCTCCTGGATATTACATCTACAGGGTCACCTCAGAAATAACTGGCGAAACCATTATGGATAAGTTTGCTATTATCAAATAGAATGGAGAGTAAGTGGAGAAGTTATGAAAAAAATATTGTTTATAATTTTATTTTTTAGCCAACTAATACTATCCCAAACAAGTGTTCCTAATGATGGAGCCGGGGATGTTAGGCATAATCGAAAAGGATATATGGACGGTAACAGGGTTTACCTACAGTTTAGAAATACTACAGAACTAGGGGATTGCTGTGACCTTGGTTATCCTGTTGCGATCTGGCCTAATAATTATAACTCAACTAAATCTCATGATGGAATCTGGTTTCAAATAGGTGCTCGCGTATTTCTCGATACTGCTCGTAACGAAGTTGTTGAGGATTTGGCTCAGGTGGAAAATAGTGAAAATATTGATACTCTCTATTATGTTCAAACTAATACACGGGAAGATTCTGACACCCCTCCTGAAGGCGGTTATAAATGGGCAATTTATCCAACATCTGGTTATCATAGTTTGACTTCAGAAACACCAGCAATGAGTGATAAACCTGAAAGCTGGCCAGAAAATGGCTGGCCTGCTGTAGGCAGTAATGGGCAGGATACTTTGATCTATCCCGGAAGCTGGAATGGTCGCTTTGGTCAGGATGTGTTCAAGGCTGATCTTTCCTGTTATTTTGTTGCTAATGATGCTCAAGATCTGGAAAAAATAAGAGCAGACCGCTTTGAAGGAAGAAGATATTATCCTCGCGGCGAAGATTTTACAATTGGCAGTATTGATCCTGATGTAACAATCCAAAATGGCAGGCCTTGGGGTGGCCTGGGAATGAGAGTTGCAGTAAGAGGCTACCAATGGTCAAATCCTCAGGCCCAGGATGTGATTTTTTGGGAATATAATGTCACTAATACGTCTGATTATGATCTTCCCAGTATGTGGTTTGGTTATGAAGCTGATAATGCTGTAGGTGGTGAAGAATATGTTGGTGCTGATGACAATGCCTATTACAAGATTATAAAAGAAGTTAACATGTGTTTTGTCTGGGATCAGGATTTCGTACCTGTCGGGGGCGGAAAAGAACCTGGAGTAGTTGGATTTGCTTTCCTGGAAAGCCCCGGACTTCCTGAAGATGGTATTGATAATGACAAAGACGGACTGATCGACGAAAAGAGAGATAATGCTGTGGCAAATGGTGAACAGCCAATTGGACCTTTTGAAGGAATTGATAATCTTGATGATTTTATCACTTATTACAATCTGGAAGACCTCACTCAAGAAGAATTAATTAATACTTTAAGTGGGCATTATGCTGCTGATGAAGATAAAGATTGGCAACCCTGGAAAGATCTGAATGGCAATGGTAAATTTGACCTTGAGTTTCAGGAACCAATCGGCGACGATGTAGGGACTGATGGTATTGGTCCTTACGATGTTTTATATCAAGGCCCTGATGCCAATGGAACAGAAGCTAATGGAAGACCTGACTATATTCCTGGTCTGGGCTCAGAACCTAATTTTGCTACCACCGATGTTAGTGAAACTGACTTACTTGGATTACAGAATTTTGTCTATATTGGCGATGGTTTCAAATATAATGGCTGGGGAAGAGGAACCTATGGAAGTGTGGAAGATGAAAAATGTTTTGGAATGCATTATACCAGAATAACTGCCGATGATCCCGACAAAAAATATGATGAAGCCCAACCTCGAGGTATGAATTTCCATCATGCCTTTAGTTCCGGTATGTTTGCCATGAATAAAGGAGTCACGGAACGAATGTCCC
>DATGCI010000176.1:0-5727 GCA_035312185.1 bacterium | reverse complement strand
TCTTTTAAACATATTAGCCTCTTTCTACAATTTATAATTCTTCAAAGAGTTTTTCTCCTTTAATCTAAACTATGTTGACTAGTAAATCAAATTCATAATAAAATATTTGTATCCCAATAATGCTTAAAGAAAAAATATTTTTAAAAATTAGCCAGGAAGAAAATAATCCACCAAAACTCAAAGTTTTAGCCCCCCAGTTCATCAATCCAAATCTTCAATTCACTATTCATTGAAAAAATCTACAACTGATAATTAATCGGCTATATACTAAGAATAAATCCCGAATCTATAATTTAAAATTGATTATAAAGCAAAATCACCTTAATTTTGCCCTGCTTTATTAATTATTAAGATAACCAGTTCGCAAATGGAAGATTATAAAAGACAGCAGATCATACAATATTTATCCCAATGGATCATGATCCATAAGGCTGGACAATCAGGTGATAATATTATCATCGAAGGTACTCTTCGAGATGATAGTATTGATCTAAAGGAGATCGAGCAAAAATCGGGAAATCTCATTGGCAATATTACAAAGACTGATTCTGGTGGCTTTACCTATTTTCGGATCCAACCGGCCAGTAAAAAGAAGAAAACACGCCTAAATATAATCTTGTTTGCCGTCACTGTTTTAACAACTCTGGCTGCTGGTGCCTTTATGGAGGGGGCCAATATTTTTTCTAATCCTCTTCTGATTTATCAAGGCATTCCCTTTTCTGTTACCCTGCTCTTGATTCTGGGAGTTCATGAATTGGGGCATTACACTTTTGCTAAAAAACATAATGTAGATGCTACCCTTCCCTATTTTATCCCAGCTCCTACTTTTATTGGAACCTTTGGTGCCTTTATCAAAATGCGGTCGCCTATTCAAAGTAAAAAAGCATTAATAGAGATTGGTGCTGCTGGGCCGATTGCAGGATTTATTATTGCAGTTCCAGCTCTTTTCATTGGTCTGAAATTGTCTGAAGTGCAAACTCTTACTGAATCTTCCGGCGGAATCCAGCTTGGTGACTCGCTTCTAACTTACCTGGCAGCCCAAATCATGTATCCCGACCTGGCTGCCAATCAGGAAATTATGCTCAGCTCCGTTGGATTTGCCGCCTGGATTGGATTGCTTGTGACCATGTTAAATTTAATTCCTTTGGGCCAATTAGACGGCGGTCATATTGCCTATGCTATTCTTGGTGATAATTTTAAAAAGGTCGGAAAAATTATTTTTGCTGGTCTGGTCATTTTGGGAACAGTCCCCTATTTTTTCTTTGATGTTAATACTCTAAATTGGCTGATCTGGGCTGGCCTTGTATTTTTCATTATCAAACTGAAACATCCTCCTGTTTTAAATCCTGATAAAAAACTTGAGAAACGTGAAAAAATTGTTGGAGCAGTTGCTCTCATAATATTTTGTTTAACCTTTATACCAGTTCCAATATCGGCCTAAAATATGGATATAAGCCAATACTATCATAAAATTAGTTCAGATTTCAAGCGAGTAGCCCAATTTTTAGGATTGCTTGCCGCCACTGCTGTCCTGATTATCCTGGCCTATATAATTAATATTTTGAATACTCCAGTTCATAACTCTGGGCAGGAATTCAGAATCAAATCCGGTTCGACAGTTCATCAAATTGCTAATTTTCTATCAAAAAAGGGGATTATCGATGAACCAGAAAAATTTGTTTTGGCTGTCAAAATCAAAGGTAAATCACGCAAATTAAAAGCCGGCTATTATAAAGTTGAAAAGGCAGAAAATTACGCTCAATTAATCAATCTATTGGCAGCTAATAATCAGCATACCGTCCGGGTAACCATTCCAGAAGGGTCCACTACTAAGGAGATCGCAAAAATTTTAAGTAATTATTTTAGTTTTTCCGATACAACCTTTCTGGATTCCGCCCGAAGCCAAAATTTAATTAGAAAATATGATTTAGAAGTTAGTAAACTCGAAGGCTACCTGTTTCCCGATACTTATTATTTTTATCCCCATGTTCATCCTTCTGATGTTATAGATAAAATGGTCACGACTCTATTTGAAAAAATAAATGGTGATTTACAAAAGCAGATCAAAGGATCTAAATATAGCCTCCATGAAATTCTGACTCTGGCTTCAATTATTGAGGGCGAATGTATTCTCGATAAAGAACGTCCTACTGTATCTTCTCTTTATCATAATCGTCTCAATATGCGCATGCACTTGAATGCTGATCCAACAATTCAGTACATTATCTCTGATCCTCCCCGCCGCTTATTGAAGGAGGACTTAAAGATTCAATCACCATATAATACCTATATCAATTATGGATTGCCACCTGGACCGGTTAATAATCCTGGATTGAGTTCAATTCAAGCCGCTGTAAATCCTGCTAATACCAATTATTTATACATGGTTGCTAAAGGAAATGGTGAGCATGCTTTTACTCGAGATTATGATCAATTTTTAGAATATAAGCAGGATTTTCAGGAATATCGCCGAAAAGTTAATAATAAATAATCGTGGTGCTAAATTTATGTTAGATAACCTGAGCAAAGTTCAAAAAAATGCCGTTACTTATAATGAAGGGCCTTCTCTCATTTTTGCTGGTGCCGGAAGTGGAAAAACACGGGTACTCACGCACAAAATTGCTTATTTAATTGACAATAATATTGTTCGTCCGGAAAATATTCTAGCAGTAACATTCACCAATAAAGCCGCAGATGAGATGACAGCCCGAGTTAAAGAACTGGTTGGGTCGGCTGGTAACCAAATTAATATTGGAACTTTTCACTCAATCTGTTCCCGTCTTTTAAGAAAGGAAATCCACCATCTCGGTTATACAAGAAATTTTACAATTTATGATACAACTGACCAAAAAAATCTTGTCAAAGACATTATCAATCGTAATAATATTGACAGGGAAGAATTCACTTACAAAAGCTTGCTCAACAAGATCTCCAATTTAAAAAATGACGGCACCAAACCAGATGAGTTTGAACCTGAGGAACATAATACTTACGAAGAATTAATAAAAATTATCTACCCAAAATATCAGAAAGAATTAAAAAAGTCCAATGCTGTGGACTTCGGAGATCTACTGGTTCTTCCCCTTGATATTTTTGAGAAGGAACCATCTGTACTGGAAAAATATCAAACTCTATTTCAATTCATTCTGGTTGATGAATATCAGGATACCAATCATATTCAGTTTAAACTCATTCAAAACCTGGGGAAAAAACATCATAATGTTTGTGTTGTTGGTGATGATGATCAGAGTATATATAGCTGGCGAGGTGCCGATATTTCCAATATTCTTTCTTTTGAATCCACTTTTCCCAATGCCCGTGTTTTTAAGCTGGAACAAAACTATCGTTCCACAAAAACTATTGTAAAAGCCGCTTCTGCCGTTGTTGAAAACAATGATGATCGAGCTGACAAGGAACTCTGGTCTGATAATAGTCAAGGAGAACAGGTCACTCTGATAAGTTCTCGCGATGAATATGATGAAGCCCGCCAGATAGCCCAAAAAATCCAGAGTGAAATTTATAAAAATAAACTTAAATTCAAAGATTTCGCCATTCTATACCGTACCAATGCTCAAAGTCGTGTCATTGAACAGATGTTGAACAGGCATAAAATACCCAACACAATTGTTGGTGGTGTCCGATTTTACGAGCGGGCTGAAATCAAAGATATGCTGGCCTATTTAAAACTGTTCACCAATCCTAAAGATAACATTAGCTTAAAGCGCATCATCAATAGGCCCCGGCGAGGAATTGGCAAAAAAACTCTTGCTCCTCTGGAAGAATTTGCTGAGAAAAAAGACATTTCACTTTATGAAGCCCTTTCGCATCTTGATTTCATCGACCTGCGTACTCGTGGGGAAAGGGTCTTGAAAAAATTTCACAAACTTATCAAACGCTACCAGAACTTAAAGGAAAAAATGGCTCTGGAAGAGTGGGTGCGTATATTTATTGATGGCATAGAAATGCGCAAACACCTGGAAAAAAACAAATCCGAAAAAGCCCAGCAAAAGAAGGCCAATCTGGACGAATTTATAAATGCTATATCCGATTATTCCAGTCAGCATGAAGAGCCTACTCTGGAAGGTTTTCTTGAAGAAGTTTCTCTGGTAGCCGATATTGATACCTGGAATGACGAACGCAATTGCGTTTCTATGATGACTCTCCATAGTGCCAAAGGTCTGGAATTCCCTGTGGTTTTTATTGCTGGCGTCAATGAGACTCTTCTGCCTGTAGGTTGGGAGCAGAGTCCGGAGGAATTGTCAGAAGAACGCCGGCTTTTCTATGTAGGTCTGACCAGAGCGGAACAAAAGGCCTATTTAACTACTGCAGAAAATCGTAACATTCGTGGTGAGACTCGAACTATGGATCACTCTCGCTTCATTTCCGAAATTCCTGATAAACTTATTGATGAGCAGGGCAGTTTTGGTCATTATTCTCAGAAATCACAATCGGCTTCAAAACCAAAAAGTAAAACTAAAAAATCTTCGAGTACTGGTTCTAAAAGATATTCAAAAAATAAAAGCAGTTCAAAGAAAAAATCTTTTGAGCAGCCCAAACCGGGCATGATTGTACGCCACAAAATTTTTGGTAAAGGTAAAATTTTAAAAGTTATTGGCTATGGCAAGAATTCCAAACTGAAAATCAAATTTAAAGGCGGAAGCGTCAAGACGATTATTGCCAAATACGTACAACTACAATCTTAGTATTCTATTTTAAAATTTGCATTATATTATTGAACTTCCTGGCGATGCTTTTTTCATTACGAGACAATCTAATCATTCGCAGATTTAATCAAGCCCAAGAGAGGCGATATTATCTACATCATAGCCAGCTTTTTTGTCTTCATTTCAGGCGGCCGTGATTTTTCACCCGTCATTTTTTCAACTATTTTAGGCAGACTCCCCAATTTTTGAATAGTAACTGTATAATAGCCCCATTCCTGTTCGACCTTGCCCTGCAAGACAAACAGGCTCTCCCAATGAAGCAGGTCACCATACTCCTCAAAAACTTTCGGAAACATGACACATTCATAAATATCGGTTTCATCCTCAAAAGTTACAAAAGACATCCGTTTTTTATTTTTTGTAGAGGTAACTTTGCGGGTGATAAAGACACCAAGCAAATTAATAATTTCACCTTCATACTGATCCAGGTTTTCAGCTTTTTTGATCTTGCCCTTGAAAATTTCTAGATAGGGCTCCAGAGGATGTTGAGAAACAGGAAACCCAAAGGACTCGACTTCCAGCTTCATTCTTTCCTGATCGGAAAGAGACCGGCTTTTAGCCTGATTGGCAAAATCTATTCTACGACTGCCCTCTCTCTCCTGCAGGTAATAACCGGCTACCTGAAAAGCAACTTCCTTGTGAGTTAAATCCGGCTCAAGAGCAGAAAAACAGCCCGCATTTGTCAAAGCCATTGCATCTGAAAAATCCACTTCCATTCTCTCAAAAAAATCTTTTAAAGACTTGAAAAAACTTTTTTTGCGAACTTTGACAATATTTTTGACTGTAGATAGTTTTAGATTATTGATGGCCATAAAACCCATCCTGATCTTATCATGTTTCCCTTTGTAATGATAGCGACTCCGATTGATATCCGGAAGCAGAATTTCGATACCATTGCGCCGGGCTTCACTAAGGTAGGCATAGGCCGAGTAATAACCGCCCTGGTTGCTAACTACAGCGGCTAAAAACTCAGCCGGGTAATTGGCCTTTAAATATGCACAGG
>DATGCI010000175.1:0-3220 GCA_035312185.1 bacterium | reverse complement strand
CAGGAAACTCAACCTACAATCTCGATCGAACGAGCCCGACTTATAACAGAATTCTACAAAAGTGGGAAGGCTGATAAAGTCTCCATTCCTGTGGCCCGGGCTATGGCTTTTGATTATATTTTGCAAAATAAAAAAATCTGCATCAATGATGGTGAATTAATTGTTGGTGAGCGTGGGCCATCGATCAAAGCAACTCCCACTTATCCGGAAGTTTGCACTCATACAATGGACGACCTCGATATTCTTGATTCTCGAGAAAAAGTTCCTTTCAAAGTTGATGAGAATGTTCGAAAAATCCATGAAGAAGAAATCATCCCATTCTAGAGAGGAAGAAGCCTGCGGGATCGAATCTTTCAGGAACTTGATCAAGATTGGAAGGAAGCCTATCAGGCCGGTGTCTTTACAGAATTCCAGGAGCAGCGGGCTCCAGGCCATACTGTTCTTGACGACAAAATCTATAAAAAAGGCATGCGGGATTTTATCGCCGAGATTGATGAAAGCATTGATAATCTTGATTTTTACAACGATTCTGAAGCCTATCAAAAGCAGGAAGAACTCAAGGCTATGAAAATATCAGCCCAGGCTCTGATAAAATTTGCTCATCGTTATGCTGATCTTGCCGAACAAAAGGCAGAAGAAACTCTCCAATCGAATCGTAAGATGGAACTGCATACAATTGCCCGGGTCTGCCGAAGAGTTCCAGAAAATCGGCCGCAGAACTTTTGGGAAGCTCTCCAATATTATTGGTTTGTCCATGTTGGTGTAATTACAGAATATAATACCTGGGATTCTTTTAATCCCGGCCGCCTTGATCAGCATCTTTTTCCATTTTATAAAGAGGGGCTGGGTAATGGAACATTAACAAAAAAGAAAGCTCGAGAATTACTGGAAGCTTTTTGGGTAAAATTCAACAATCAGCCTGCTCCCCCCAAAGTGGGAGTAACAGCCCAGGAAAGTAATACCTATACCGATTTTTGTTTGATAAATCTGGGCGGAGTTGACCCACAGGGCCGTGATGCAGTCAACGAACTTTCTTATTTGATTTTGGATGTGATCGAGGATATGCGGATTCTACAACCCAGTTCTATGATCCAGGTTTCTAAAAAGAATCCCGACCGTTTTATCAAACGGGCAGTTGAAATTATCAAGACCGGCTTTGGCCAACCCTCAGTTTTTAATAGTGACGAAATTATCAAGGAATTGTTACGCCAGGGCAAGGATATTGTCGATGCTCGACAGGGAGGTGCCAGTGGCTGCGTGGAGACCGGTGCCTTTGGGAAAGAAAGCTATATTCTGACCGGCTATTTTAATTTTGCCAAGATTCTGGAAATTGCCCTTAACAATGGCAAAGATCCTGAGACTGGCAAACAACTAGGGCCTCAAACTGGCAACCCTGCTGATTTTAATAATTTTGATGAAATCCTCGAAGCTTATAAACAACAGCTCAATTATTTTATTGACATAAAGATCAAAGGCAACCGGCTTATAGAAAGATTTTGGGCTAACTATCGTCCAGCCCCATTTTTATCTCTTTTGATTGATGATTGTATTGCCAGAGGCCAGGATTATAATGCTGGTGGTGCTCGTTACAATACTTCCTACATTCAGGGAGTCGGCACTGGAACTGTTACCGATTCACTGACCGCTCTGAGATATCATGTCTTTGATGAAAAAACAATTGGTATGGCGGAATTTCAACGGGCTCTTCAGGATAATTATCAAAACTATGATGATTTTCGAGACGAGCTGGTCAATGATACGCCTAAATATGGTAATGACGATGATTATGCGGATCAAATTTTACAGGACATTTTTGAGATATTTTTTCAGGCTGTCGAGGGTCGAAAAAATACAAAAGGTGGCTCTTATCGTATCAATCTTTTACCTACTACCTCGCACGTCTATTTTGGCAGCAAAACAGGAGCCACTCCAGATGGTCGCCGGGCTTATCTGCCTCTTTCCGAAGGTATCTCTCCTGTTCAGGGAGCCGACCGCAAAGGTCCTACCGCTGTAGTCAAATCGGCAGCCAAGATCGACCATGTCCGAACTGGGGGAACTCTCCTTAACCAGAAATTCACTCCTTCATTTTTAGAAAGCGAAAAGGGAATAGACAGCATTGTGAATCTTATTCGAGCCTACTTTACAATGGATGGTCATCATATTCAGTTTAATGTGGTTGGTGCTGATACTTTGCGTGAAGCTCAGGAAAATCCGGAGGAAAACAAAAATCTGATAGTGCGGGTGGCTGGATACAGCGATTATTTTGTTGATCTGACCGAAGATTTGCAAAACGAAATCATCGCTCGTACGGAGCAAAAAAGAGCATGACTCTATTTTGGGATAATTGGACAAAATCCGTGGCCGCACATAAAATTTTTGAACTATTTTTTTATAATATTGAAAAAATAGAAAGGATTAATTCAATTCAATCTAAAATAGCGAAAATCCTCAAATTTTATATTTTGATTCTGGTCACACTCATTATCCATCAATGTGCAATGACCAATCCTGCTTTTACAGGTAACACGCTTGATAAAGGCGATGCCATTCTGACACCATGTATAGATTACATAATGTTTGGAGATGAAGAGGAAATTGATTTTGGGTTTTATCCCAGTCTGGGAGCTGCTTATGGATTACCCTGGCGCTTTGAAGCAGGGCTCCAATATTATCCAACCAGAGCCTTGAGAAGTAGTTTGCGGTGGCAAATTACTCCAGAAAAAATAAAAAAATTTAAGCTGGGATTATCAGTTGATAATTTTTCAATGATAACTCACAAAGATGGACTTATTCCCTCCTATTATAGCGTATATGGTTTAACTGGCAGCTATCAGTATAAGCAAATATTACCATTTGTTAATTTATCTTATAACAATTGGTTGGAAAATGTAATGTTAGATGAACGCTTTCTGAGCGGAGGAATTGGAGTGGGATTTCAACTCTTTGACAAAAAAGATCCACTCATTTTTATACCTGAGGTGATTTTTGGATGGACAGAAGAAGAATGGAACGTAACTTTCGGTGTTGGGTTTCGGGTGCCCTTTGATTTGAAATAAAGATGGAGAAATTTTGAATAAAATAAAATGGGGAATTATTGGATGCGGAGATGTGACGGAAGTTAAAAGTGGTCCCGCTTTGCAAAAAGCTAATGGATCTCAATTAGTGGCTGTAATGCGAAGAAATGGAGAACTTGCTGAGGATTATGCTCTCAGGCACGATG
>DATGCI010000174.1:0-5065 GCA_035312185.1 bacterium | reverse complement strand
ATGGTGGCTATGTTGACAAATATGAGGGTGATGCAATCATGTGCGACTTTAATGTGCCCTTTTTTGATCCCGACCATACCTGGAAGGCCTGTTACGCTGCTCTTGATCAGCAAGAGTTTTTGCAAAAAAGAAATGCCCATTATGAAGCTCAATATTCTGCTCATATCAAAGTGCGCTATGGCATAAATACAGGAACTGTGAGTGCCGGAAACATGGGCTCAAAACACAGATTTCAGTACACAGTAATGGGCGATACAGTTAACCAGGCCTCCCGATTCGAAGGCGCCAATAAATTCTACAAAACCAGTATAATGATCGGCGAAGAGACCTATCAAAATTCGAAAGATAAGATTGAAGCCCGGCTGCTTGATAAAATTGTAGTAGTTGGTAAAAGCAAACCTGTTCTGGCTTATGAATTGCTGGCCAAAAAAGGTGAATTATCCAGTGATAAACAGCTTTTGGTAGAAGAATATAATCAGGGCTTGCAGGCCTATTTTCAGAGAGAATGGGATACAGCAGTTCAACATTTTCAAAAAGCTCTAGAAATCATGGACGATCCACCTTCCCGTATTTTGCTAGAGCGCTGCCAGGAATATGCTCAGCAGCCTCCTGAAAAAGACTGGAATGGAGAGTTTAATTTATCTATTAAGTAGAATAAAGTTCGATATTTATAGAAAAAATAGTAGCATTAAAAACAACCTTAGGAATTTCAAAACAAATGTCTTACCCTAACTCATAAATAAATTCCTTTCTCATTGCGAAATTGATTTTTTCAACCCACTATAAAAAAATTCACATAAACTGCACTTTAAAATTAACTCCAGGTTAGTTAACTTCATTTTGCTATCTAACATAAAAAGATTTTAATAAAATTATGTAAGGGAGGTATTTTGTCAAATCGCATTAATGTTAAAGTTGCAGAATTACATGAATTTTCCCAAACTGTTCTCCAAAAAAAGGGGCTCTCCAAACAGGATGCTGAAATAACGAGTGATGTTTTGATTACAGCTGATCAGCGCGGTATAGAATCCCACGGTGTTGCTCGCTTGCAGAGATATGTAAATGGTATTGACGATGGATTGATCCTCCCTGATCCTGATGTAGAAACAATTACTGAAACACCTGTCTCTCTGGTCATCGATGGTGGCGGTGGCATGGGGCAGCCTATAACTTACAAAACTATGCAAAAATGCCTACAAAAAGCACAAGACAATTATATGTGCTTTGCATCTATTCGCAATTCTAACCACTATGGAATTGCTGGTTATTACACACTTATGGCCCTTGAACAGGATCTGATTGGATTTTCATCAACAAATTCAGCACCTCTGGTCGTGCCGACTTTTGCTAAAAAAGCTGTAATTGGCACAAATCCCATTTCTATTGGTGTACCTGCTAAAGATCATTATCCTTTTCTGCTCGATATGGCCACAGCTACAGTTCCGCGGGGCAAACTGGAAGTTTATGCCCGGGCGGAGAAATCAATGCCCGATGTCTGGGCAACTGACCCTGAGGGTAATCCAGCCACAAATCCTGTGGAAGTGCTCAAAAATCTGGCTGAACGCAAAGGCGGTGGCCTCAGTCCTCTAGGCGGTTCGCAGGAATTAACAGGCGGGCACAAAGGCTATGGTCTGAGCGCTATGGTTGATATTTTGAGTGGAATCCTATCCAGCGGAACAGTTGGCCGCGACATCTATGGACGAGAAGGTAAGCCGGCTCAGGTTTGTCATTTTATCGGCGCGATCAATCCTGAAGCCTTTAGTAGTTTGCAGGAAATTCAGGAAAATATGGATTATTATATCGATATGCTCAAAGATAATCAAAAAGTTGAAGGCCAGGACAGAATTTATGTAGCCGGTGAAAAGGAATACGAGGCTTATCAGGAAAATCGTGAAATTGTTAGTTTGCAGGATAAAGTTTTTCAGAATCTTAATGAAATCGGCGACAAGTTTTCATTGTCATTGAGTGAACATAAATAATCCATCAGGCAATAGGAGGTAACTTGCAAAAAATTGATAAAAAATTAGAAAAATTTCCCCGCAAGAAGGTTTCTTTGCTGCCCACACCTCTCCATAATCTGGAGAATATTTCTCAAATGACAGGTTGCAATATTTACATAAAACGGGATGATCTGACAGGTTTTGCTTTGAGCGGAAATAAGACCAGAAAATTCGATTTTCTCATAGCTGATGCTCTTCAGAAAAATTGTGATACGATCATTGGCATCGGTGCCAATCAATCTAACTTCTGTCGAATTCTATCGGGAGTTGGCTCTAAATATGGCCTTGATGTTCATCTGGTCTTGAGTGGCAAAAAGCCAGAAAAACCAACCGGCAATCTTCTCATTGACCATATGCTAGGGGCCACGATTCATCACATTGATACAAAAGACTCCGAAGAGCGGATGGAATACGCGCTGGAGATCAATGCAAAATTAAAACAGGACGGCCGTAATGTTTATTTTTTACCGCCAGGCGGCTCGACTCCAGTTGGTGGGCTGGGATATGCAGCTGGTTTCAGTGAAATCATGGATGATTCCCGCAAATTGGATGTTGAATTTGACCACATTTTTCACGCGTCTTCATCAGCCGGAACTCAAGCTGGTCTGGTTGTCGGCCAGCAGATCAGTGGATGGCAGGGTCAAGTTCTGGGAATTAGTGTAGATGTGGAAGCCAGTCAATTAAAGAAGGATGTCTTACAATTATCCCAAAAAACAGGGCATTTAATTGATATAGATATAGATAAAAATCTTGTCCATACTGATGATAATTATATTGGCGAAGGCTATGGAATAAGAACCCGGGAATGCGAGGAAGCTGTTCAGCTATTTGCTCGCAAAGAAGGTATATTCCTTGATTATGTTTATACTGGTAAAGCCGCAGCCGGACTTCTGGATTATTGCAGGTCAGGAAAAATCAAGTCTTCTGATAATGTTCTTTTTATTCATACAGGTGGCAATATCGAGTTATTTGAATAACATTAATTAAGAGGTCTGCTATGCCAACCCAACCATTGCAGAAAAAATCCAGACGTCTCGCCTCTCTTGATGCCTTTCGGGGCATTACTATTGCTATGATGATTCTGGTTAATAATCCCGGAAACTGGGGCGCCATGTACCCTCCTCTTCGTCATGCTAAATGGCATGGCTGGACATTCACCGATCTGATTTTTCCTTTCTTTCTGTTTATTGTTGGCGTTGCCATTGTTCTGGCCTTTCGCAAGCGACTTAGTCAGGGCATTCCTGCGAAAAAGCTTTATCCCAAAATTTTGCGTCGAACTTTGATTCTGTTTGGACTGGGACTTTTTCTGAATGGTTTTTCAGGAGTAGCCAATATAGCCTGGATAATCTATGTTTCTCTGTTTGCTCTGATTCTGCTAGTTTATCTAATTATTGACAATAGTTTTTTTAAAAAACAGGATCAATATCTGGATTATCTCAAACGTTTTTTTCAGCTGGTTGTTGTTGTATTTATTATCAATTCGCTTTTTCATTTTGATCTGAAAACGCTGAGAATTCCGGGCGTACTTCAGCGAATTGCTATTTGCTATGCCGTGGCTTCGATCATTGTTCTTAATACTAATATTAAAATTCAGGCCTATATTACTTTTGGAATAGTTATCTTTTACTGGATAATAATGAAAGTTGTTCCTGTTCCTGGATATGGTGCTGGAGTTTTACAACCTGAAGGCAGCTTGTGCTGGTTTGTAGATAATGCCGTTTTGGCCGGTCGCACCTGGTCGCATGCTCCAGCTGCAGGTTTTGACCCGGAAGGAGTTTTAACCACTCTTCCTGCAATTGCAACAACTTTGACTGGAGTTCTTACTGGTCACTGGCTCAAAACAAACAAAAGTGATCATCAAAAAGTCAACGGAATGTTTGTTGCCGGTGTTTTTGGCCTCTTATCAGGGAAAATTGTCGATATTTGGTTTCCCATTAACAAAAATCTATGGTCAAGTTCCTATGTATTGTTCATGTCCGGAATGGCTTTGATTTTTCTGGCAACTCTTTACTGGCTCGTCGATATAAACGGCTATAAAGCCTTTACCAGACCTTTTATTATGTTTGGTTCCAATGCTATTATAATGTTCACCATGTCTTCTTTTTTCGCTAGAACTTTAGGTAGTTACTGGAAGTTAAATGTAGATGGTTCAGCTATTACTATTAAAAATTATATTTATGAATATCTATTGGAATCCTGGCTGCAACCAATCAATGCTTCTCTAGCCTATGCAATTTTTTATCTGTTGATCTGGTTTGGTATAGCCTATATTCTCTACAAAAAAAGAGTATATATTAAAGTATAGTTAAAAATTCTATTTTTACTCACTATTGTAATATAATTTTTCAAGCGGGAACGGCTTGCCGCACAAATCTTTGCACTCTGGCCAGTAATTCTCTTGGAGAAAAAGGCTTGAGCATATAATCATTGGCACCAATCTCCAATCCGTGAATAACATCATGCTCCTTACCCATTGCTGTCAATATTATGACAGGAATATTCTTTGTCCGAGGATCGTTTCTTATTTTTTCAATAATTTCAAAGCCGCCCATCTCAGGTAGCTTTACATCCAGGATAACAATTGAAAAAGAAGGATTGGCACGTAATTTTTCCAGAACTTCTGGTCCACTCTTAATATGTTCAACTTTGTAGTTTTCTCTTTCAAGGCGATGGATGATCAGTGAACTCACAATTTGGTCTTCCTCTGCTAGCAAAACCTGATGAATCGGAAGCGGCCCACACTTATGAGAACACAAAATTTGAGAGCCACCGTGTTTTTCTGCTTCGTTGACTATATTAACAACAGATACATAAGCATCTTCAATATAACTATCGTAATCAAACTGTCTGCAACCTGCTGAGAAAGTATTTTCCAATTTTACGTCTTCAAATTTTGATTGATGGTCTTTGATAAAATCCAATAGACCTTTGATTTTCTGTCCGACTCCTTCTTCTTTGCATTGTGGTAAAAAAAGCACAAACTCATCTGTGTACCATTGACATATATATTTTTTTATATTGATCCTTTGATCGATCCATTCAGCATATTGATTGAGAATTTGATT
>DATGCI010000173.1:0-9712 GCA_035312185.1 bacterium | reverse complement strand
TATAGGCAAAAAAATTTGATAAAAGACAAATTTAAGTCCTAAAAGGTCCTGAATAGGCACCAGATAATGAAATGAAGAATAACAGCTTCAGAATTAATGAAAACGGAGTCAATAATTTTAGAATTATGCCAAGCAATTGAGGATGGACTCCACAAAAAAATTAGGTTGAAATTCTAGAATTAATTTATCCATAAAGAGAATCTATATTTATCAGTATAAATTGATAGTTTTTTACTATCTAATTAATTCTTTTTTCTATTATCACTATTTGTGCAATTTTAAATTTCAAAAAACCTTGTAAAAAAAATCAAACTATAATAATTTAGAACACGTTTTCGTTAAGTATGCAATTATTACTAAAATTAGGAGAATAGAATGGAAGACATGGCTTTTACCCTTGGTGATGGATTGATCTTTCTAGCCTTTTTCGCGGTTGTTGTTATTTTTAGCATGTGGAAAAGTAGAAAAGAAGAAAGCGGCGAGGACTATTTTTTGGCTGGTCGTAATCTAATCTGGCCTTTGATCGGTCTTTCTATGATCGCTGCCAATATTTCCAGTGAGCAATTTGTGGGTATGTCCGGCCAGGGCGCTGGTTCTGCTGGTCTGGCAATTGCCAGTTACGAGTGGATGGCTGCTATTACTATGGTGATTGTGGCCATGTTTTTCCTGCCTACCTTTCTAAAAGCCGGAATTTATACTTTCCCCGAATTTTTGGAATATCGCTACACCCGCATGGCTCGCAATCTAATGGCAATTTATACAACTTTGATCTATGTTTTTGTTTTGGTTGCTTCTGTTCTCTTTTCCGGTGGCTTAACTATTCAGACATTGTTTGCTGGAACTGAAATATTTGGCATCGAAGTCACCCTTACCAAAGCGGTCTGGATGGTGGGAATAATTGCGGCTATTTATACAATCTGGGGAGGTTTAGGAGGTATTGCCTGGGCGGATCTGTTTTTTGGTTCCAGTTTGATCATTGGTGGATTTATCACTTTGATAATCGGCCTTGGTGAAGTTGGCGGAGTTGGCAATTTTCTAGAAGCCAATAGCGATAAAATGCACATGATTCTACCTGCTGATCATCCTGTTTTACCCTGGACTGCGCTTGTGTTTGGCCTCTGGATTCCCAATTTTTATTACTGGAGCGTGAACCAATTCATTACCCAGCGAACTCTGGCAGCCAAAAGTCTCAAGGAAGGCCAACTCGGTGTTATATTCGCTTCTTTTCTAAAACTTATTACTCCTTTTATTATTGTAATTCCCGGCATAATTGCCTATCAATTATTCAAAGATCAACTGGTTGGTCCCGATGCTACAACTGATGCAGCTTTTCCTCTCATCATTCGCAATCTGGTTCCTGCGGGAGTGCGTGGATTTATTTTTGCTGCCATTGGTGGCGCAGTGATGAGTTCTCTGGCTTCTATGTTGAATTCGGCTTCTACAATTTTTACTATGGATATATACAAACGCATGCTCAACAATGATCCGGACCAGAAGAAAACGGTTATGATCGGTAGAATTGCTACAGGATTCTTTCTTTTGATTGGCTGTCTGATTGCACCCGTTCTGGACAATCCTGCTTTGAAAGGTATTTTTACTTACATACAGGAATTTCAGGGTTTTATTTCTCCGGGTATTCTAGCTGCTTTTGCCTTTGGCATGCTTGTTAAAAAGGCTCCCAAGAAAACTGGTGTTATGGCCTTGATCCTCAATCCAATCCTTTATGGTTTACTGTTAATTTTCTTTGGTCAGCTTCCAGTTTTTGAATCTGTAAACATTGCCGAGATTGCCTTTTTGAATAGAATGGCGATCACCTTTATCATTATTATTGTTGCCATGGGAATTATGACCATTATCAACCCGCTGAATAAGCCGGTAACCTTGCCCGAGCGTAAGGATTTTGATTCCTCAACCAGTCCGATTGTCAAGCGGCTGGGTATTCTAGTTATCGCAATTGTGGTTGTACTCTATATAATTTTCTGGTAAAAGCTGAAAATAATAAAAACAGGTGAATATATGCAAGAAATCCAAACTTTTTCCAAAGTTCCTCATAAGCGTTACAATCCATTGACGGGAGAATGGATTCTAGTTTCACCTCATCGAACTCAAAGACCCTGGAAAGGCAAGAAAGAATCACAAAACAAATCTGAAAGGCAAAAATATAAAGAAGATTGTTACTTATGTCCGGGAAATAAAAGAGCCAATGGCGAAATTAATCCCGAATATCAACAGGATTTTGTATTTACCAATGATTTTGCTTCTCTACTTCCTGATACTGAGATAGATGAGTTTAATCATGGCGATCTATTTAAAAGCAGAACAGTCCAGGGCACCTGTAAGGTCATTTGCTTTACTCCCCGTCACGATCTTACCCTTGCCGAAATGGAGCAAAAAGATATTGCCAGCGTTATTTCATTATGGCAGCGTCAAACTGAGGAATTAGGCAAAAAGTATAAATGGGTTCAGATTTTTGAGAATAAAGGCGCCATGATGGGCTGCTCTAATCCTCATCCACATGGTCAAATCTGGGCGATTGATGAACTTCCTGATCAGGCCAGCAAAGAAAATCTCAATCAGATGGAATATTACCATGAAAAAGGTACTCCCCTATTAATCGATTATGCCGAAAAAGAATCCAATCTAGAAGTTCGCACAATTGCTGAAAATTCAAGCTGGATAATCGTTGTCCCCTACTGGGCAGTCTGGCCTTATGAAAGTCTGGTGCTTCCCAAAAGGCAAATTAAACGGCTCACCGAACTTGAAAATGAACAGAAAGATGATCTGGCTGAAGTTTTGAAGATGCTGCTAGTTAAATATGACAATCTTTTTGAGACATCTTTTCCCTACACAATGGGCTGGCATCAAGCACCTTTCAATTCTCAAAAAAATCGGCACTGGACATTACACGGTCACTTCTATCCGACCCTTTTGCGATCAGCCAGTGTTAAAAAATTTATGGTGGGCTATGAAATGCTTTCAGAACCACAGCGAGATCTGACTGCTGAAAAAGCTGCCCACAATCTGAATGAACAATCAACAATTCATTACAAAAAACAGGATAAGCCAAATGAATAAAAATAAGCTTCTTGATAGTCTGCCTGCTATGGAAAAATTATACGGAAGTTCTCAGTCCATTATAGAAAAGCAAAAGGCTCGATATAAAAAACTTATTGATAATTTTGAGAAGACTTTTGGAGAATCGGCTGAAGCTCTTTTTAGTTCTCCTGGCCGGACTGAAATTTCCGGCAATCATACTGATCATAACAATGGTAAAGTTCTGGCTGCTAGCATTGATCTGGATACAATTGCTGCTGTGCGGAAAACAGACAACTGGATTCGAATCAAATCAGAAGGCTTTGATCCTCTTTTCGAGGTTAAAATCGATGATCTGAAAAAGAAATCCAGGGAATCCGGTACAACAACTGCCTTAATTCGAGGCATAGCCAGTCGTTTTCAGCAACTTGGATATCGAGTCGGCGGTTTTGAAGCCTATTTTAGTAGCCAGGTGGGAGTAGGTTCCGGATTGAGTTCTTCAGCTTCAATCGAAGTTTTGATCGGCATGATTCTCAGTAATTTTTACAATTCCAGCCAGCTTGATGCTATCCAGATTGCCAAAATTGGGCAATATGCCGAAAATAAATATTTTGGAAAGCCCTGTGGATTAATGGATCAATTATCAATTGCAGCTGGTGGTGTACTGGAGATAGATTTTGAAAAAGAGAGACCGTTTGTCAAGGAGACTCACTTTGATCAGAGAAAGGCTGGTCTTGATATTGTGATTGTAGATACGGGTGGAAATCATGCTGACCTGACTGAAGATTATGCTTCTATTCCTGAAGAGATGCAGTCTGTCGCCCGTCAATTCAAACAGGAAGTTTGCCGTGGCCTTGATATGTCAGATGTACTGGAAAATATTGATTCCCTACGAAAACAGGTTAGTGATAGAGCAATTTTGCGGTGTATCCATTTTCTTAAGGAAAATAATCGGGTTGATAATCTATTAAAAGCTATTGATCAGGATAATTATGTCCAATTTTTGAATATAATTCGTCAATCGGGTAATTCCAGTTTCAAATTCTTGCAGAACTGTTATTCAGCCCATGCTCCTGATGATCAGGGGGTTTCTTTAGGACTGGCAATTACAGAACATTTTTTTGATAAGGTGGATTGCAGAGGTGCATGTCGGGTTCACGGCGGTGGCTTTGCAGGAACTATTCAGACATTTATCGATGCTAAATTTAGTCAAGAATATGTTAATTTTATTGAAGATATATTTGAAAAAGGGGCAACCACCCAAATCAAGATCAGAGATTCTGGAGTGATTCAGCTTGCATAATGTTTAGGGTAATAGTTTTATAAAGTATAATCCCGGGAAGATTTTTTATTGGACTTCCCGGGATTAATACCCTCCTCCATAATTTTTGAGAAATAGTGTGATAAATTAAAAAATTAATTCAGAAATAAAAATATTTTTTTTACAATCGAATTTTTCTGCTTTTTAATACTACAAAATTTGTAAAAATTTTATCAATATTTTTTTTAAAAGAAAACAAAATTAAATTTTTTATTCAATATCCTTACTAAGTCAAATCTATGAACAAGCAGTATTTGATAGTATTACAAATAATTGTATATTCGGGTAGTTTGTTTTTCTGCTAAAATATTTTGACAACTTCCCTACTTTTTAACTCAACAATCTCACAATCCCAAATTCTTAGTTCATATATTTTGCTTTTCTTTAAAAATGTATTAAATTTTTGGGCAATTTGTTACGGGATGTAGCGCAGTCCGGTTAGCGCGCTTCGTTCGGGACGAAGAGGTCCCCGGTTCAAATCCGGGCATCCCGACCAGGAATCATGCTTTATTTGCTAATAACCATAATAACCAATCTATAAAATCTTCCGAGAGAAGCTATTTAACATATATACAATACCGGGTGTAATCCAAATAATATAAATGAGAGGTGTATTTATGAATCATGGAAAGTTTAGTCTTCCGGAGCCGAGCAATGAACCGGTTTTATCCTATCGGCCTGGAAGCCCGGAAAAGAAGGAACTCAAGGCCAAATTAAAAGAATTATCCCAAGAGACAATTGAGATTCCCCTTATCATTGGTGGCAAAGAAGTGCACACAGGTGATGTTGCTCAATCGATAATACCCCATGACCATGAGCATGTTCTGGCAAATTATCATAAAGCGGGAGAGAAAGAAATTGAAATGGCCATTGAAGCATCCCAGGATGCCTGGCAAAAATGGTCAAATATGCCCTGGTTTGAGAGAGCTGCTATATTCCGCAGAATGGCCGAACTTTTATCCGGTCCCTGGAGAGCAACTATCAATGCTGCTACAATGCTCAATCAGAGCAAAAATGTATTTCAGGCCGAAATTGATTCTGCCTGTGAATTGATCGATTTCTGGAATTTCAATACTAAATATATGGAAGAAATTTACGAACGCCAGCCATATTCTCCTAAAGGCATGTGGAATCGTCTCGAGCAGAGAGCACTAGAAGGTTTCATTTTTGCTGTCACTCCATTCAACTTCACCAGCATTGCTGGAAACCTACCAACTGCACCAGCTATAATGGGTAATACAGTTCTCTGGAAACCTGCTTCCTCGGCTGTTTTTTCTGCTTACTATCTAATGGAATTATTCAAAGAAGCTGGACTTCCTGATGGTGTAATTAACTTCATCCCTGGTTCCGGCGCCAATATCGGCCCCAAAGTTCTCAAAGATCCTAAATTAGCAGGAATTCATTTCACGGGAAGCACAGGCACTTTTCAAAATATGTGGAAGACAGTTGGTACTAATATTAAAAATTATCACTCATATCCCCGAATAGTTGGCGAAACCGGTGGTAAAGATTTTGTCTTCGCCCATAAAAGCTCTCAGGCCGATGAAGTTGCCACTGCTTTGATAAGAGCTGCTTTTGAATATCAAGGCCAGAAATGTTCAGCAGCGTCCCGCACCTATATTCCGGAATCCTTATGGCCAGAAATTAAATCCATTTTACTGAAAGAAATTGAAACAATTAAAATGGGTGATGTGGACAATTTTACTAATTTCATGAATGCTGTTATTGACCAGGCTGCTTTCAATGATATTATGAGCTACATTGACTATGCTAAGGAAGCTGATAATGCTGAAATTATTATTGGTGGCGACGGCGATGATAGCAAAGGTTATTTCATCGAACCTACAATTATACTGACCGATGATCCCCATTTCAAAACCATGGAAGAAGAAATTTTTGGTCCAGTTCTAACTGTTTATGTTTACAAAGATGAGGATTTTGAAGAGACTCTGGAATTATGCGACAATACATCTCCCTATGCTTTAACCGGTGCTGTTTTCTCCCGTGATCGTCAGGCTCTCAGTCTAGCAACAGCCAAACTGGAACACGCAGCTGGTAATTTTTATCAGAATGACAAACCAACTGCTGCTGTTGTTGGCCAGCAACCTTTTGGTGGTGGCCGGGCATCTGGTACAAATGACAAAGCCGGTAGCAAGTTGAATCTACTTCGCTGGGTATCTCCTCGAACTCTCAAAGAGAATTTTAATCCACCGACTGACTATCGCTATCCTTTTATGGAGAAAAAATAAAGAAGTCTTTTTCATAGATTGAAATAAAAAAGCCCCGATCAAATCGGGGCTTTTTTAGTATCTATATGTAGGCAAGTATTACTCAACTTTACTGATATCAAAATCTTCCGGTCTTCCAATTGGTCGCATTTCAATCTGGTGTTTTTTAATAGCCCGTTTAAGAGCGATTTTCTCAAAACCAGATAGATTATAGGAATCAGTACCAGTGTTAGAATAGTAGCAAGTACTAATCCACCAATTACAGCCCGGGCCATGCCAACCCAGAGTTCAGCACCAGAACCCAGTTTAAGAGCAATAGGTATCATAGCCAAAATCGTAGTCAGAGCAGTCATCAAAATAGGTCTCATTCTTCTTTTTCCTCCGGAAAGGATTGCCATCCACAAATTATAGCCATGTTTTTCCCGTAACTGGTTGATATAATCAACAAGTACAATTCCGTTATTGACAACAATTCCAACAAGCAGAACCATTCCGATCAGAGCTGTCACACTCAGCGATGTACCAGTCAAATACAATCCCCACAAGGCACCAATAATAGCAAGTGGAACTGTAAAAATTATGATAAAAGGATCGAGCAGAGATTCAAACTGAGAAGCCATTACCATATAAACAAGAAAGGCAGCAGCTAAAATTGCAATTCCCAGCCATTTGAAAGATTCTTGCATATCTTCTGCACTCCCACCAACTTCCCAGCGGAAATCTCGAGGAAAATCAATTTGAGCCATCTCTTTTTCAATTTTATTCATCGCCCCTTGTAGATCATTATCGGAAACACTACAGGTAATCGCAACCATTCGTTCCTGGTTTTCACGGTCGATCTGAGAATCAGCTTCACCAATTACAATATCGGCAACATTTTTCAAAGGTATCTGTTGACCGGTCATAGAAGTCAGATAAATATTATTGAGATCCTTCTTATTCTGGCGAGCACCTTCTTTATATCTAACCATGACATCATATTCATCGCCTCCTTCACGATAGCGAGTAGCGACTTTCCCTTTGACTGCAACTTCTACAGCAGTAGCAACCTGGTTGACGTTCAAACCGAGTGCTGAAACCCGATCGCGATTAATTCGGACCTGATATTCAGGTTTAGGCATGGAATAACTCTTATTAATGTCAACAACATTACCGATCTTTTCAATGCGCCTGGCAACTTCATCTCCAATTGAGCGGGCTGTAGCACGATCATGGCCAAATATTTTGATCTCTATATCGCCTTCACCGCCCATCATCATACCACCTTGCTGGAATCTGATTTCAGCTCCAGGAACATTTTCAAAGCGTTTTCTGAGAGTATCCTGAATTTCAAAAACTGTGCGATCTCTATCTGAAACATCGGGAAGAGTTACCATTAAATCACCCTGATTGGAACCACTACCAAACATTGCTGCCCAGCCTTCCTGGATTCCAAAGCTGGATTCTATATTTTCGGCTTCAGGAACTTCTTCTCTGATAATACTTTCTAGCTTTTCAAAAGTTTTATTAGTTGAAGTCAAAGAAGCAGAAGTTTCTCTTTCAACTGTGATTTCAAGATTGCCCTGATCAGTCTTGGGCATAAATTCTCCACCTAGCTGGGGTGTAATAATAACTGTTGCTATTATCAATAGGACAAGGCCCCCAAAAAATATTAATTTGTGGGATAAAAAGTAATCCAGAATTTGGACATATTTGCGTTCCATATTATCCAGAAAATTACCAATACTAGTATCAATTCTAGTCAAAAATTTGCTATTACTTTTTATATCTTTACCAAGCAGACGGGAGGACAAAAGTGGAATCAAGGTAAGGGCTACGAGTAAGGAGACTGACAAAGAACCAACAATAGCGACCACCATATCATTAAACATTACTCCGGCAATACCAGGAACAAAGAGAATCGGCACAAAAATCGCCAGAGTTGTCAGAGTTGAAGCAATAATGGCCATTCCAACCTCTGTAGTCCCTTCATTAGCTGCCACACGAATATCTTTATTCTTTTCTTTGTGCCGGAAAATATTCTCCAGAACCACAATCGAGTTATCAATCAACATTCCGATCGCCAGGGCCAGACCAGCCATAGATATAATATTCAAAGTTAAGCCAGCCTGCTGAAGTACAAAGAAGGTGATCACAATCGAGATTGGAATTGAAATTGATGCAATTATGGAACTACGAACATGCCTTAGAAAAAATAGGATTACGAGAAAGGCTAATATAAAAGCCTGGATACCAGTGTTTGTTAAATTACTAAGCGACTTCTTAATAAAATCAGCCTGATCCCAAAGAGTATCAAATTTGATACCCTTGCCAATTCCACTTTCAATTTTTGGTATTTCGTCATCAATATTGGCTACTGTACGGACTGTATTGGCATCGGTTTGTTTCTGAATAATGATCATAATAGCATTCTGACCATTATTACGGAGAACTTCTGTTTTTTCTCTATATCCATCAATAACATTGGCAACATTTTTTAAATAAATGGGCTCACCCTGATTGGATCCGATCACTGTGTTTTTGATTTGATCCACATTTTGGTAATCACCATAAGTTCTAACAGCAAATTCACTATGCTGATCGTCAATCAGGCCACCAGGAATCTGTAAATTTTCCATACCAATTGTTCGCAATATATTATTACTGGAAACACCATGGGCGGCCAGTTTTTCTGGATCTAGCATGACTTTTATCTGGCGGGTTAATCCTCCACTTGAATAAGCCGAAGCCACACCTTCTACTCTTTCAAAACGAGGAGTTATTTGTTCATCGACAAGTTCCTTTAGTTCGGCAGTGCCCAGTTTTTCAGATGAAACGAACATAAACATAATAGGTTGCATACTGGGATTAAATGCAAAGGTCATAGGGTCGGTGGCACCTTCCGGTAACATATCCCGCACAAAATCGATTTGCTTCCTGACATCAATCTCAGCTTGATCCATGTCTGTGCCCCACTCAAATTCAAGTAATAGAGTTGACGAACCTGATTTTGACCAGGAGGTAATATTATTAATGTTTTCTACTGAGACTACTGCACTTTCCAGAGGGCGAGAAACTGTATTTTCAATATCCTCAGGGCCAACGCCGGTATAATCGGTCATAATTCCGACAACAGGAAATGTGATATCAG
>DATGCI010000172.1:0-2129 GCA_035312185.1 bacterium | reverse complement strand
TTTTCTACGAGAATTTGCATAGCGCGAGGCTACTTTGACAATTCCGCGCATGCCACCATTCTTAGAAATTATACCAACCATTCCTCCAAATAGCAGACTAAAAATAACAATGGAAGCATGATCAGGATCGGCAAGAGAATTCACTATATAATCATCAAGGGTAATGAAAAATCCAGAGAAAAAATCATAGTTATGAATAAAGGCAACACCTGCCCAAATTCCAGTAAAAAGGGAAACAATCATCTGTCTGGTTAGGAGAGCTAGAAAAATTGCAATAATTGGCGGTAAGATTGAGAGCCAGCCTGGAATTGCCCTTATATTTTGGGATAATGTGCCAAAGCTAGAGCTTATTTCCAGAAGATTTTGTCCAGATTTATTCAGGCTGATATTTTTTACAGTGATAGTTTGTCCTTGCCTGGTGATTTTATCTGCAGGAATTTCGCTTTTGTTAATTTGGATGAAAAAAGAATCCCGGGTAGCCGTATCGGGTTTTTCAATTATGATATCAAAGGGGACTGATTTTAAAGCCAGCTCAGGAGCATTGATTCTGATTTGATCATCACCCCCGGCGTATAAATTGAAATTCAACAGGATGATAAACAGGTAAAAAATGTAAACAATTTTTTTCATGGCAATCACAATTATAATTCAAAGGACTACTAATTTAATATTTAATTCCATTAAGTGGTAATTTCTATTTGAACCGTTTACAACGAATATTAATTTCCAATCCTTTAATTCTAAGGATTGACTTACTACTTTTCAAGTAAAGAATATCGCTCATTAACTTGTAGAAATTTGTGGGTTAAGTATCAAAATCTTATTAAATTTGTTGCAGCTATAAAAAATACTGGGAAGGAAGAAAAATGGGAATAAAAATATCAAATCGAGCAAAGCGGATGACACCTTCGGCTACTATCGCCCTTTTTTCAAGAGCCAAAAAAATGATGGCCGAAGGCATTGATATTGTAAATTTCGGTGTTGGCGAACCCGATTTTCACACACCGGATGTAATTAAGGAAGCCGGAAAAAGGGCTATTGATGAAAATTTCACAAAATATACGGTGACTTCCGGTATTCCTGAATTAAAATCTGCCATCCAAAAGAAACTTTTTCGGGATAATGGTCTAAAGTATTCAGATGAGGAAATCGTAGTTACGCCAGGTGCAAAAGCTGCTATTGCCGAAGCCCTGGCCGTTGTCTGTGATCCCGGTGATCGGGTCATAATTCCTGCACCATATTGGGTGAGTTATCCCTCTCAGGTTGAAATGATGGGCGGACAACCGCAGATTGTTAAAACAAAAAAGAAAAATGCCTACAAAATTACAGCAGAATTGATTGAGGATGTTGCCAAACAATATGATGATATTTCAGCCATTATTTTGAATTCTCCTGGCAATCCAACTGGTTCTGTCTATAGCCAGGTTGAATTGGAAAAAATTGCCGAAGTCTGTTTTCAAAATGGCATATTAATAATAGCTGATGAAATTTATGAAAAATTGATCTACGATGGACAAAAACATTTTTCAATCGCTTCCCTAGGTAAAAATATCGCAGATATTACAATCTTGATCAACGGAGTTTCCAAAGCCTATGCAATGACTGGCTGGCGCCTGGGCTATGCTGCCGGACCAGCTCAGATCATCAAAAATATGGCCAAGATTCAGGGACAAACTGCCTCCTGTGTAACCGGAATCTCCCAGAAAGCAGCAATTCGTGCGCTGCAGATGGAAGACAGTGAAATCCAGACCATGATTGATACATTCAAAGAACGGCGCGACTTCCTGGTTAATGGTCTCAATAAAATCCCTCATCTAGAATGTAATATGCCACTGGGGGCATTTTATGCTTTTCCCGATGTTAGTTATTATATCGAAAATACAGATCTGAAAGATTCTCAGGAGCTCAGTAACCATATTTTAAATAATGCCCACGTAGCTGTTGTTCCGGGAAGTGCTTTTGGTATGGAAAATCATTTGCGCTTTTCATATGCCAACAGTATGGATAATCTGAAAACTGGTCTGGGCCGGTTTGAAGAAAGTTTAGATAAACTACTCAATAAATAAGAAAATATATTTATGAAATATGATGTCTTTTTTTACGAAGCTTTTCAGGAGGAACAGGAAAAA
>DATGCI010000171.1:0-2570 GCA_035312185.1 bacterium | reverse complement strand
CGGGAAAGGCCAGAATAAAAAAAATATAATTTATCGATAAAATCATTATTGTAAAAACGGGGGGATCCCAGTGTTACCTCTTTACTCGATAGGTTGATATTTAACAGAAAAATACGTTCTACTAGCTCAGACTTTTTTTAGCAAATCAGGTCTATTATTATAAAGTGTCCAAACAAGTTCACCAAATAGAGAATTAGCCCAGGCAAACCAATCCCGGGTATAATTTGAAGGATCATCTTTATGAAAAGATTCGTGCATAAAACCGGTACCAGCGTGAGTATCCTTGAGCATTCTCAGACATTTTAGTATTTCCTGATCATTCGTGCTTGTTAGAGCCCGCATAGTGATACTCATTGGCCAGACCATATCCAGGTCAACATGGGGGCCGCCAATACCCTGACCCTGTGAACCTCTAAAATAGTAGGGATTATTTTCGCTGAGCACAAAATTGCGAGTATTTCTATAAATCGGCTCTTCTTTATTACAGACCTCAAGATAAGACAGGCTTAAAAGACTTGGAATATTGGCATCATCCATAAATAATCGATTGCCAAATCCATCGACCTCATAAGCATAAATTTTTCCATAATTAAGATGTTCTACAATAGCAAATTCTTGAATTGCTTTTTCAACTTCCTCAGCCAACTCAATGCATTCCTGAGCAAATTTATTATCTTTGTGAATTTTTTCTGACATCTCAGCTAATTGGCGCAAACTTTTAACTGCAAACAGATTAGAAGGAATTAGGAAAGGAAAAATAGTGGCGTCATCTGAAGGGCGAAACATAGAATGAATCAAACCCACTTTCCTGGTCGGATTTCCCCAGCCATTCAAGGGCAAAGTATCTGTAGCCTGGGGAGTTTTTCTCTGAAAATGGTAGGTCCCCCGGTCTTCTTTTCTCTGCTGTTCCTTAAAAGTTTTCAAAATAAGTCTCATGGCTTTTTGCCAATCAGAACCAAAAACCTGTGTATCTCCAGTTTTTTGCCAATAGTTGTAAGACAGGCGAATTGGATAGCAGAGCGAGTCAATTTCCCATTTACGTTCATGGAGTTCGGGCTTCATGTCTGTATAATCATTTTCCCAATGGCTGCCAGTCGGTTTACGGTTAAAAGCATTTGCATAGGGATCGATAAGAATACATTGGGCTTGTCTATTGATCACACCAGCAATTAATTGCTTCAATTTTTCATCCTCATCTATAAATGGAATATAATGGTGAACCTGAGCTGAAGAATCCCTAAGCCACATAGCTTTAATATCTCCAGTGATCACAAAAGTATCAGGCCGCCCGTTTTTAATCTCAAAGTTGACTGTTGTATCTAATGTACTGGGGAAACAATTTTCAAACATCCAGGCGAGTTCTGGATCTTCAATTGCTTTCTTTACCTCTTGAATTGTATTCTCGATAACAGGACTGGTAAAATTACGCTGATTTTTTGGTGGTCGCTGAGATTTATATTTTCTGCCAGCTGTAATATTGGAAGTACCCATGATTAATCCTCCTGTCAAAAGAGCTGATTTCTTTAAAAAATTTCGTCTTTGATTCATAATATTTTCCCTCAATTTATTAATTAGATTTGTTAATAAGTGAGTCAAAATCTATGTCAATATTTTGATATTTACTAGTATTGGATTCAATTAAATGGCTAAGATGTTTATCATTCCATTCAATCTGGAGTTCGTATTTCCGCTCTGGTAAAGCTACAAAATCAAGTCTATCATTTAGATCCTGACTTAGTCCAGGACTCGTGCCCTTTTCAAGCAGTTTATTTTTGTAATATAATTTAACAGGCAGGGAAATTCTTTTGTCACCGGAAAAAATGCGGATTGATAGCCTTATCTCATCACTTTGCGAGGGCGCTTTAGCATATTTATCTGTTATATTATGGGCGGAAACATATTTAATATCAGAATCCCAAACAAAGGGAAAACTAAGATCAGTCTTCTGGAAACTTACTGCATAAATACTGTGTGATGAATCATGGGCTTGGGCATGTTGAGCCCGATCTGTGAACCAGCTTTTGTTGAGAGGGCCCGGCTCACCAGCACCTAAAAAATGCCAGCCATTATCCCAGATCTCCACCCAGGAATGATTTCCTCTTACATAAACCCATTCAGGAATGCCAACAAAGCGGGCTGGAATACCAACAGAACGGCAGGCATCAATAAGTAAAATTGAGAGTCCGGTGCAGGTGGCGCCCTGAGCCTTAATCGACTCATAAGGACTCTGGTCAGGTTTAGGTCGGTCAGTTGTATAATGGACGCCAAGCATATCCCAGATCTTTTTGTTCAGTTCTACTGCTGCTTCGCCCGGTTTCTCTATCTCTTGAACCAGAGGATAGAAGCGTTTGTGAAAATCCTGACGCCAATTGTCACGCCGCTCATTGATATTAGCATAAGGTAGAACATAATTTAGAAAAATATCTTCCGGGATTTTATCACTCCAATTGGATTTTTTCAGAGCTTTGTATGACCAGATTAAGTTTTCCTGTAAAAAATCGGCTGTCAGGTTTTTTAGGTCCCGCTCTGGCATATTAGCGATCAGGAAAGCTGCTGATTTTATATCATCT
>DATGCI010000170.1:0-15909 GCA_035312185.1 bacterium | reverse complement strand
TTTTTCCTTTCCCATTTCTGAAATTTCCTCAGCAGTTAGTACAACGGATTTTCCGGATTTAATTTTAGCATTGATTTCGTCAATTGATTTTTGAGGCATTTTTATCCTCTACTTTTTAATTGTTTAATTTTCACTATCATTTTCAAAAAATTCACGGTGAATTGCCCTTACAGCTTTGTCACGTTCATCCTGATGAATGATAAAATAGGCTGTAACCGGCGAAGCACCTTCCGAGATTATTAATATATTTATGTTCTCCTGGGACATAGCCCCGAACATTCGGGCAGCCAGGCCACATTTTTCCATCATTCCCTCACCAATTAGAGCAATTACTGAGATGTCATCAACAGTTTGCAACTCATTTACCAGTTGTAGATCCAGTTCCTGGACAATATTATAAGCTTTGAGCAGATCTTTTCTGGCCAGGAGCAGATTGATAGATGTCTGTGATGTGATCACAGACTTAATATTTATATTATAACTACCCAGTTTGGTCGTAACATCAGCAAGAAGACCAGGACGAATACCAACACCAGGGCCAATCAATTTTAATATTGCAAAATCATCATTATATGTCACACTTTTTATTATTTGTGAAGAAACTTTTGTACTGGAATCAATGACTGAAAAAGGATTCTCTAGATCAATATCATTGTTAATATTAAAAATGCGAACCGGAATATTGGTATTCATTAATGGTGAAATTGTGAGGGGATGAAGAATTTTAGCGCCAAAATAGGCCAATTCTGCTGCTTCTGTGTAGGATAATCTTTTGACCCGGCGAGCCTGTTTTACCAGACCAGGATCAGCAGTCAAAAATCCATCAACATCTTTCCAGACATCTAAGGACTTGGCATTAATACAGCGGGCAATTGAAGCTGCTGAATAATCACTACCACCTCGTCCCAAGAGTGTCACTTTTTTGTCACTTGAAATTCCGTAAAACCCAGGTACAATATAGATCTTATCGCCACCTAAATTTTTCATCAAATCCTGTCGTGACTTCTCAAAATTGACAGTAGCCCGACCAAATTGACCGTTAGTTTCTAATCCGATTTGCTCCGGAAGGGCTTCTTCGGCGTCAATATTGTGGGCTCGTAATATAGCGGTCATGACAAGCGCGCTTAATCTTTCGCCATAGCTGAGAACCACGTCTTCTACAAATCCAGGTGCTTCTCCAATATAGTGAATACCGAGAAGATAGCGCTCCAATTCCTCAACCCGCTGTTCCAACTTTTGATAAGTTGTCTCCAGAATTTCTTTATCATCAATCTGCTTCTCAAGAACCTCCTGTTTCATTTCGAGCAGGAAGTTGGTCAATTCCTGAATTTCATCCCGATCATGTTTGACAAGAGTCAGGATTTCAACCAATCTATCAGTAATTCCATAGAAGGCTGAAACCACAACTACCAGGGGTTGATTATATTTTTTTATGGTATTAATGACTTTGTGAAGGCTGGCAGTATCCTTGAGATTGGAACCACCTATTTTTACTACTATTTTAGACATTATTTATATCCTGTTTGCTATTTTTTAATAAAACCGCTTTTGACCAGATATTCTGCATTGAGAATGCCGCCACCTGCTGCGCCTCTTATTGTGTTATGAGAAAGACCCACAAAGCGATAATCAAAAACATTACCGGGTCGTAATCTACCGACAGTCACGGCCATTCCTTTATCATTATTACGGTCTTTGCGAGGCTGCGGCCGGTCATTTTCTTCTTCATAGATAATGGGCTGAAGAGGTGCCATAGGGAGTTCCATTTTTTGTGGCTCGCCTTTGAAATTTTTCCATATTTCCAGAATTTCATCTTGTTCAGGTTTATCGCCATCAAATTTCATGCTTACACAGGCAGTGTGGCCGTCAATTACAGGGACACGGTTACAATGTGCTGAAATTTTAATATTCTGGTTATAAACGAATTTACCATCTTCAATTTTTCCCAGGATTTTTTGCGGCTCAATTTCGGATTTTTTCTCCTCTCCACCAATATAAGGAACAATATTGTCGATCATATCCAGAGATGAAGGCCCGGGATAACCGGCTCCTGATAGAGCCTGTAATGTTGTGACAATCATTTCGCTGATTTTATAGCCCTGCTCCATCAATGCATAAACTGGTGTAACATAGCTCTGGACACTGCAATTTGGCTTAACAGCCAGAAGCCCTTTATCCCAGCCATAATCTTTTCTCTGCTGCTGGATAATATCTGCATGAGAAGGATTAACTTCAGGAATCAGGACTGGAACATTATCAGTATGTCTATGAGCGGAATTATTGGATAGAACTGCAAAGCCCTCTTTAGCATAGGCTTTTTCCAGCTTTCGAATTTCATCTTTAGGCATATTTACTGCAGAAAAAATTAAAGAACATTTATCTATGGCTGCTTCAATTTTACCGGCATTTTGAACTGTCAGATTTTTCACTTCTTCAGGAATGGGAGTTGACATCAGCCAGCGTCCTGATACTGCTTCCTGGTAAGTTTTGCCTGCTGAACGAGGTGATGCTGCTACATAATTGACTTCAAACCAGGGGTGACCTTCTAGCAATTGAATGAATCGCTGCCCAACACTTCCTGTTGCTCCCAAAATTCCAACCTTGATCTTCATTGTTCTTTCTCCTGATTGATTGACTAAAATATCAACTATAACTGAGTGGGAATTTATTGATATTCAAGCTTTTTATAAAAGGAATTTTTGCCTGTAATTAAAGGCTTTAGATATTTATACAATTAACTCTGGGAACGTTATTTTGTTAACATAAATTTTCATTTAAGCAAAAAATATAAGGGCTGAATTCACCCATATATTTATAAAATCTCTGTCCACTTTTAATTATCCCGAAAAATAAATAACTTCAGTCTGCCAAAATTGAACTAATGGGAAGGCTGATGAAAATTAAAAAAAGAACAAAACCAGACTGGCTCAAAATCGATATATCCTCCAATCAATATGTAAAAAAGATGCGCAAAATTTTGAAAGATAATGATCTTCATACAGTTTGTGAAGAAGCCAAATGTCCCAATCGCGGGGAATGCTGGCGCAATAGTGAAGCCACGGTTATGATTCTGGGTGATAAATGTAGCCGTAATTGCCGTTTTTGTGCAGTTGAGACCGGTCCAGATCGCGAAATAGATTTAGATGAACCCGAACATGTGGCTAATGCTATTAAAAGGATTGGTCTGGATTATTGCGTGATCACCTCGGTCACCAGAGATGATCTGCCTGACGGTGGCTGCAAAATTTGGGCTGAGACCATTACAAAAATTCGAGAATATAATCCTGACTGCAAAGTTGAAGTTTTGATTCCTGATTTTCAGGGCAAAAAAGAGGACCTTGATCGAGTTTTTGCAGCTCAACCCCATGTTGTAGGTCACAATCTGGAAACTGTTCCTCAATTGTATCCCAAAGCTCGTCCCCAGGCTAATTATCAACAATCTCTGGAAGTTATCCAGTATGCCCACAACCAGGGGCAAATAACAAAATCCGGTATAATGGTTGGATTGGGTGAAACCAATCAACAGGTTGTTGATTTGATGCAGGATGCCTTTGATGCTGGTTGTGAACTTTTTACTATTGGTCAATATTTGCAGCCCACCCAGCAACATCTACCTGTTGATCGTTATGTCACTCCTGATGAATTCAAATACTTTGAAAAAGAAGGCCGTAAAATTGGTTTCAAAAATGTTATGTCAGGGCCCCTGGTAAGAAGCTCCTACAAAGCAAAAGAAATGTACAAAGCTGCCCTTGAATAGAAATTATTCAATATATTGGTTTAATTACAATTCTAAGCGAGACTTGATTTCCGCTTGTGATACTGCGCCATCTCGTATAACTGTGTAGTTATCTTCACCTATTTTTAATATGGTTGATGGCTTCGCTTCAGTATTTATCTCATTATCAATTATTATTTCAATTTGGTTACTAAAATAATTTAATATTTTTTTAATACTATTGGCTGGTTTCTCCCCGCTAGGATTTATACTTGTTGTTGAAATTGGATTTTTATAATTGGCGAGAATATCATTGATAGCCTTATGATCGATCAGGCGGACTCCCGTGTATCCAGCCTTGTGATAATAGGAGGGGAGTCCGAGATTTTTCGGCAAAGGCAGCAAAAGAGTAACTTGTCCAGGCAAAAGTCTTTCAATGAATTTTTTCTGAAATTTATTCAGGTTGGGAAAATGGCTATAAACCTGTTCTTTAGTGGAATATAGAACGCTGACCGGGTTTTCAGGATTTCTGTTTTTGATCTGGAATAATTTTTCACTGGCCTTGCGATTGAAGACATCTACACCAAGACCAAAAATCGTATCGGTTGGATAAGCGATAATATTACCTGAGTTTAGAGCATTATGAATTAGATTGATATCTTTATCATTAACTTTTGATATATCCAGAATAGTAGTGATAATGTTCTCCTTTGATTAAATGTTTATTTTAATTGGAATTTTCTGGAACAGTTTTCCAGCGACGATGCAGCCAGTAATATTGCTCTGGATACTGCCGAATTTTTTCTTCAAAATATCTAGTATATTCTTGGAGTAGTTGTTTTATTCCCTTTTCATCGGCCTTTCGATGGCTGGTTTCAAAAATTTTGGATGAGATCACGTATTTTCCATTTTTATAGAGGCAGGTCATAGCAATCAGAGGTGCTTTGAATTTAATAGCAAAGAGAGCAGGCCCGCGATAGCTGGATGAGGGACGATTTAAAAAATCTACGAAAAGTCCGCTTCCTCTGGCATCCTGATCAGAGATCATAAAAAGAAGGCCACCATCTCGAATCAGACGCATCATTTTGATTGGTGAATCATTTTTGCTGATTAAAAGGCCTCCATTCCAGGAACGAGCTTCTAGAATTTTTTGGTCAACTAACTTATTGGATTGCTTCTGATACAAAGCCGCAGCTTTATAATCTTTTCGTGAAAATAATGATCCTGGTACTTCCCAATTACCAAGATGAAAAAGAACTACTACACCACCACGTCCCCGGGATAGTAACTGATTGATCTTATCCAGGTCTTTTATCTCTACATATTTTTTAAATTTGTTCCTGGAATCCTTGTGGACAGGAAATATATCAAGATAGGTCCGTAAAAAATGATAATAGGTTTTGCGGGTATAAGTTTCGATCCAATTTTGATCTTTATCAGGAAATGCAGTTTGCAAATTATTCTGAATAACTTTTTTCCGAATAGGTAAAAAACGATAAAAAAAAGTGGATAAAAAAGCAGCCAGTTTCTTACGGGAATAACGGCTCATTGTAAGAGTAGCTTTTTCAAGAAACAAAATCAATATGTATTCCAAATAGTGCTGAATTTTTTTGAGCATATCAATTTTCCGGGAATTTTTCAATCTCTTCTAACAGCCGATCAATCATCTGGTCTTCAGGAATTTTTTCAATGATTTCGCCTTTTTTAAATAATAATCCTTCTTTTTTTCCGCAGGCAATGCCAATATCTGCTTCCCGGGCTTCACCAGGCCCATTGACGACACATCCCATTACAGCAACAGTCAGATTTTTTTTGACATGTTCGGTCCGTCTTTCCAGTTCTTTTACGATAGGAACAATATCGGTTTGGGTACGGGCGCAGGTTGGACAGGAAATAATATCCAGCCCGCTCGATATTATTCCTAAACTGCGTAAAATTTGTCTTCCTGCTTTTATTTCTTCGACAGGATCGTCAGTGAGCGAAACTCTAATCGTATCACCAATGCCTTCGGCTAGCAGGGTTCCAATTCCAATACTGGATTTGACAACCGCTTTCCAGCCTGTTCCTGCTTCTGTTACTCCAAGATGAAGGGGATAAACGTATTTTTCAGAGAATTTGCGATTGGCCTCTATCATTAAGGGCGCGTGACTCGATTTTAAGGAAAAAATCAGATCCTCAAAGCCAAATTCTTCGCAAATCTTCAAATGGCGTTCGGCACTTTCCAGCATTGCTTGCGGTGTGGGATAGCCATGTTTCTCAAGAAGGTCTTTTTCAAGGGAACCGGAATTGACTCCAATTCTTAGGGGAATATTATTTTCCCGGGCTTTCTCTAAAACTTTCTCCACATTTTTTCGCGAACCTATATTGCCGGGATTTATTCTAATTTTGTCAATACCTTGCTCAATTGCTTCCAGAGCAAGTTTGTGATCGAAATGGATATCGCCAATAAGGGGTATATTGATTCGCTCTTTAATTAATGGAATAGCTTTTACAGAATCCATATCAGGTAAAGAAGCACGAATCAGATCACAGCCAGCTTCTTCAAGTCTCCTGATTTCACTGACAACAGAATCTACATCATCAGTTTTTGCAGTAGTCATTGATTGAATTGGGATTGGACTTTGGCCACCAATTGGAACATTATCAACAAATATTTTTTTTGTATCTCTTCTTGTCTCCATAGCAAACCAAATTATTAAGTCAGGTGGAGATTAACAAAGCTTTTTTCTGAGTTATTCCCGATGAAAAAAGTTTATCCAGATCCGTAAAATAATAACAAAAACACAAAATTTATCCTCAGACTGGTATAAATTAGCAAGAATAGATTTACCCCAAAATGCGGTTATATTATCGAGTCACCTTTTATAGTTTACTATTTTAACTGGAGAATAAAATTATCGGATCGTCTGTATTTTTTTGTAGGCATTATAGATTTTGTTATTTTTTATTCCGATTTTTTAATCCTAGAATAGGGGGCAGAATCAGGATAGTTGTCAATAGACAGGCTCCCACACCGATAAATAGAGCAATGCCAAGACTACCATATCCTCGATAAGTAGCGAAAACTAGAGAACCAAAGGATAACATTGTGGTCAAAGAGGTTATGATTACGGCTTTACCAGTGGATTTATAAACTTTATGGATGGCCAGCTTACCTTCGATTTGATAGCGGTGCAAAATATGAACTCCATCATCAATACCGATTCCTAAAATTAGTGGCAACCCCATGATATTGACGATAGTGAGCTTTACACCGAAGAGTCCCATTAGACCTAGCATCCATAAAAAGCCGGTGATCAGCGGAATCATTGCCATCAAAGAAATCCAGGGCGATTTGAAATCAATAAGCAAAAAGATAAAAACTAGAAAGACAGTCAAAAAAGCTGCGCGCCTGCCATCTTGACCAATGATCTGAATCAGATAGTAGAACATGGGCGGAGTTCCAGCCAGTCGGTGGGTTATATCACGAGACTGCTTATAAAAAGTTTCCAGATTCCTGACATCCCAGATATTGCCTTTAGGATATAGAGTCATTAGAAAGAGATCACCATCATTACTTATATATTTGCTCTTCACATTTTCAGGTAACATACTCAAAGTGATGGTAGTAGTATCAGCCAGGTCGAGAACGAGATCTTTATAATGGATACCAAAATCACTTGCAAATTTGGAAAGACGTTCTTCTGGCACTTTTTCCTGGTTGAGTTCGTTAATAAAATAGGACAATTGTCCCTGAGCACTCTTGTCTTCCAAAATTTTTGATAAATTTTGATCGATATCTTCCAGACGGCTATTTTTCTGATCTGTTGCTAATTTTTTATAATCGGAAAGCAGCTCTGCCAGATCATTCTGTAAATTCTTAATCTTTGGCTTAATACTTTGGCTTGCAAAATCCTGGCCTGCTTTATTAAGCATAGAGATTATATTTTTGAGACGTTCATCATAATTTTCATCTTCAGGATTATAAAGAAGGTCTTCAAGATCGATTTTTGCCCGGGCTAAATTGGGGTCTCCGACCAGACGAGTGGCTTTCTCATCGACCATGTCCTGTCCGCCAATAAAAGCCATATCCTGCATTTCAATTATATTGGCCTCCAGACGGTAGAGTTCATTGATCATTTTGGAATAATTATCGGAAGATATCCTGGGCTGAACTGAACTATTTTCCATAATATTATGGATTTGAGCTATATCGGGCTTTCTCTGATTTTGTTCTTGCCTGGGAGGAAGATAATCGCTTATGGATTCAATATAGCTGATACTGGACTTTTCTTTAGCCTCTTTTGTATATTCGTAGTTTTGGCTTAATGAACTGGCGGTCATGCGAGTGGCATCGGATGACATATTGAATTTATCGATCAACTTATTATTGAGTGCAATGGACTCCAAACCCTCGGGCTCCATGTTAAGATAATTGTAATCAAATTGAACCTGAGTGATCATAAATCCCATGAAAAGGGTGGTCAGGACAAGAGCTACCAGTGAAAATTTCCAATTGTTAAAAGAAAATTGGGCCAGAGTTCCAACTGAATTGAAAGTTACATCATGAGGCTGAGGCGATTTTCTTTTGAATTTTCTGTAAATTTTTTCTTTTAGAATTAATAAAGTTGGCAGAATTATTAAAGTTGCCAGCAAAATTGTCAATAAACCAACTCCGCTGATCAGTCCAAATTCCTGCATGCCTTCACTTCTTCCAACCATCAGGGTCAAAAAAGCTGCAGCAGTTGTAATTCCCCCCGTAATTATGCCAGTTCCTGCCTTTTGCATAGTAGTGCGTATTGCCTGTTCTGGTTTGGCGCCTAATTTAATATTTTCTGAAAATAGTGATATTATGTGAATCGAGAAATCAATTCCCAGGCCAACCAGGATGACAGAGCACATTGCTGTCAGCATATTAAGTACATTAACTATTAGGTAGGAAATTCCCAGGGACCAGATTATCCCAATGATCAGATTGATAATAGCCAGAAAGGGAGAACTGACCATGCGAAAGGTGATAATAAAAAGAATAAAAACTGCAATCAAAGCCAGCATGGTCAGAAAATAAGAATCTTCAGTAGCTGCTACCATTTCATCTCTACTGAGAACAGGCGCTCCGGCTAATCCTGCTTCCACGTTAAATTTTTGAGCTTCCGACTTGACCATCTCCTCAAGACCATTTACAGCTGGCATCACACAATTCATATTCATTATAGAAAAAGTAGGTTCGACCATAATAAGTAGCATTTTGCGATCTGGCGATGTTAAATAGGGGTTTCCAATTGCAATTGCTTCTGCTGCTTGAAGAGCTGCTTCTCGATCGTACTCGTCTTGTTCTAGGCCCAATTCCAGATTATTTACCCAGGTCTCGATACCATCCAGATATTGTGTTGCCGATCTCTCCCGCTCAATTGTTGATATCTTCTCTTCCGAATAAATATACTCTTTCTCCATGCTATTATTAATGTTCTCTATTAGAGTGACTAAATTAGGATTTTTGTAAATATCCTTGATATTTTTTAGATCGGATTCCTTTGTCAGCATAAGAGCATGGTCCCGTAAAAAATCCACTGGAGACTTGTAGTCAACAAGATCATAATATTGTCCGGCATAGCTGGCTTCACCAGCATTATATTTTGCCAATAGGGTTTGGTGCTGCTGCTGTACTTTAGGTGAACCGTTTTCTTGAATCCATTTTTCTATATGAGGTATTTTGGGCGCAATATGATCAGCATATTGAATCATTTTTTCCTGCTGGCCTTCTACAACTACAAAAATTGTATTTGCACCATTAAACTCTTCGAATATTTTGTTCATCTCTTTGGTCATAGGATGTTCTGCAGGGAGGAGCATAGAAAGATCCATATTAATAGACAATTGGGAGGCTAGAAAAGCTGTCACAATTGTTATTACCAGAATAAAGGCCAGCATGCGATAGGTTCGTTGCCCGGCCCATTTGCCAAGAGTATCTAGAAATTTTTCACGCATTATATTTATTCCTTTGTGTTATTATAGCAGATTAAAAATAGGCCCGCAGCCGTAATCTCACCATTGCTTCCTGATAACCAAACTCGTCTCTTTGATCATTTCCATAAAAATAGTTGCCAAATAGAGTTAACTCAACATCCTGGTAAATGCGATAGACAATTTTTGGATTAATGGCCATACTTTCGTCATCCAAATTGGCGATCGAAGATAGGGAAATGTCAATCAAATCGGTAATAGGATATCGAAGCATTCCAAAAATATAGTTTTGATTGAGACTTTTTATCTCATAATTAAAATAATTTAGATAATTGATCAATTCTGTTTTTTGGGCAGGAACACCAAAATCATTATGGTAGTATTCGGTCATTATATAGAGAGAATTGCGAAAGGTATAATCAGCACCGAAAATGTATTCATATTGAAGAACATCATTGTTAAAATCGAGACGATTGGTCGTAATTTCAGTGCGAACTCCTAATCCGAGCAACTCACCTTCGGCATCAAAACCGGCTATTTCCCTGGTTACAGGAGGATTCAAAACCAGAGAAGCTCTATTCATTGGAACATCATTAAATTGAGCGATCAAATCATTCACTGATCTAGGATCATATTGGCTTCGGGAATAGGACAGAGCTATATCAAAATTTCCCAGCCAGGCTTTGATTTCATAATACTGTTTAAACTCATCAACTTGTTCAGCAGGCTGAATAATTCCGGTCAAATTATACCGAACGCCAAAAGGAATTTTTAGTTGAAAAGCGTTGACTCCCCGATTTTCATAAGTGGGATCAAAAACATCTTTTGTATTGAAAATATCTGTGGGATTCCAGGCATAACCCGAGCCTGTAGGCAGCTGCTGTTTACCTACAATCAAATCAAAATATTGGTGATGCAATTCCAGAAAAATATTATCAATGAAAAGAGTATCCTGTAAATTATATTCATAGGATGGAATTTTGAAAATAGGTTCACCTTCACTATATCGCAGTGTATGATAATATTCCGGAAGAAAATTCATGAAATCATATTTAGTCTGTCCTTCGAAATGTTTGTAGATCGCATTTCCAGCTATGCGAATATTATTGGTTGGAGAAACGTCCATATCAAGCCGCAATTTATGATAATTGGTATAAAGTTGTTGCTCAGGCAAGGAAATATAGTCCAGTTCCGTCTCATAATATCCAAACCAGTAAACTTTTGAAAAGGCTGTTGTAATAAATAGGAAGAATACGAGAAATTTTTTGAGCATAATTACTCCTAACTTTATCTTCTTAAACGTCTCTCACTGAAAAAAATCGGGTCATAATCCACATCGTAGGTAATTTTTTCATATTCCATGATAGTTTGAGTATTCTGCTGGACATTTTTCATGACCATCTTTGTTGCTGTTGGATGTCCCTCAATGTTTTCAATATCTTCCATAATCAATTTTTTAAGCAGTTCCCCATCTTCATAATAATCAACTTGAACAGGATAAAAGTCGGAAGATCTTAGCCAAACCACCATTTTGGAGTAGGCAACATCAGCATTATCAGCGGGCAGACATTCCAGTTGATAACATTCTACATCATTGATGTTTGCTGTGCCTTTATTATTTGGTATATAATCCTCTTTCCAGCTTTCGCCGGTACCCATATCCTCATAAGTGAAATCTGAGCCTTCAAAATTTTGCCGTTTAGCATGGGAAGCCAATTTCCGAACTCGCCTGGTGCGGCGATTATACATCCAGATATCATCGGCAAAATTTTTCATCATCATCGCATTGCCGCGTACCCGGGCTGGTTCGAGATAGCGCATGAGCGTCATTTCGCCTTCACCGGCTGTAAAGGATCTATATTTTAATGTTCTGGTCTCACCGGAAGTCGTCCTGATTGTTTGGATGAGAGTTGCCCGGGAAGCCTCAGGATTCATGACGTCGATGGCATTATCCAGTAGTTCTCCTCCTGTAAAATCCTTCGCTGGCAGCACTGCAACAAATAAAAATAGCAGTATTAATAATTTTTTCATTTTATTCCCCCTTATTTTTGATAAGTCCTTCTAAGAGAATTGATTTCAAATATTTTCTGCTTTTTTCAGTGTCAAAATTATCTTTTTGCATCATAAAATGGAGACCAAATCCATCTACCATACTAAAAAAAAGATAAGCAAGGTAGGCTGGCTCTATATCCTGACGAAATATTTTAGCCTTCTGCCCCTCTTTAAAAATTGGTTTTAAAATGTCGTAATACTTGATAAAATATTTTTCAATAACATTTTCTTTGCCTGTTTTTAGAGATTTTCTATACAAAAAAAACATAATTTCAAAAATGAGAATCAGAGAGGTAGCATTTTTTTCTTCCAGCATTTCAATAATATCATCAAAACTTCGGTCGATCAGTAGTTCAATTTTTTTTTCAGGAGGCATGTTTTCTTCTATAATTGTACCCCAGCTATCCATAAATTTATCAAAGATCATTTTAAAGAGATCATAAACTATCTCTTCTTTACTATTATAATAGTGGTAGAAAGAGCCTTTTGCAATATTGGCTTGATTGGCAATTTCTGAAACAGTTCCTCTTTCATAGCCATGTTTTGAGAAGACCTTGATAGCGGCATTGATAATTTTTTGTTTTTTATTTTCAGTCATTTAGTTTGACTCCTTTTGGTCTATGACTGACTGGTCAGTCATATATTAGTGCTATTTATTTTATATGTCAAGCTGAATCTTTATTTCTCTTTTCTTTTGTTAAATATCTCGGTAGCCTTAAAATCAATTAATATCTAACCGTGAGTTTCCCAATAAAATATTCTTGCCTGTCCAGGTTAAATAACCATTTGAATAGCTCTAAATAATAATTTATAGTCAGGTTTTGTAACTAAATCGTTAATAAACATTAAAAGAACCCAAATAAATATTTTAATTCTAATCAATGTAGGCATTAAATAGAGGATGTCCCATTTATCTAAATAGATTATTATCATTAAATTAGCTCCAAATAATATTGTACTAAAATTATAAATTTTATTTGTGTTCAGGTTTGAATTTTCCAGTGTAATCTTGTAGATTATTATGTTATTGGTTATATCTTGCTATTTGATCGTTGAAAAATTGAAACGATTTTACAGACAGAAAGGTAGTAAATAGGTACCTTTTTGAGCGAGGGGGTACAGGTTCCTAATACGAATACAAATACTAAAACTTAGAAAAATAGTGATGAATTATAAATAATTATAAACTAGATATTTGTCATATTTTAAAAGATAATAAGGAAAGTTAACAAACAAATCACTTTGATTTATTATATGAAATTATTAAAATATTTGGGTAGAGAGAGAAAAAGTTAATTTTGAGGAGATGAGCAAAATATTATTTCAAAAAATCTCTAATCTTAACACAGGTAAAGGTGAGGGGTTAATTGCCTTATTACTTGGAATTTTTAAGGAATAAATTTTGATGCACTTATGGCTAGTTGTTAAAAGTTTAACAATTATTCAACGGTGAGGAGTAATTTGAATAAGGAATTCATGAAAGTTAATAAATTTAACAAAACACAATTATAATGCATGGAGATGTTATGAAACAAAAATTATCGATCATTATTGGAATTATCTTTATATCCATGATAGTGTTAAATGCAGCAGGAGAAGCTGGTAAAATAGCAGGTAATGTTAGTGATGCCCAAACTGGTGAACCCCTGTCAGGTGTAAATATTGTTATTCCTGAGCTGGGAATGGGTGCGGCCAGTGATGTAAATGGTAATTTTACAATTGCCAATATTCCTCCTGGTGTGTATGAATTGCAGGCTACAATGATAGGCTATGCTCAACATATTGTTAAGGAAGTGCGAGTAGAAATTGACCTGACAACTGAAATAAATATTCAAATGAGACAGGAAGCGATTGAAGGAGAAACAATTGAGGTGATTGCGGAAAAGAAGGTCATTAAGAAAGATGTGGCTGGTAGTCAAAAAAGTGTCTCCGCCGATGAAATTGACAGATTACCTGTCAGTGATGTCGGCGATGTCCTGGGACTCAAGGCCGGTGTAACATCTGGATTATCAATCCGTGGTAGTTCATCTCAGGAAGCCTTGTTTGCTGTTGATGGTATTGCGCTTCGAGATGAAAGAACAAATGAGCCAATTATGAGCGTTCCTCTAAGTGCTACTCAGGAAATTTCAGTTCAAACAGGGGGATTAAGTGCACAATACAGCAATGTCCGTTCTGGAGTTGTTAATGTAGTTACAAAAGAAGGTGCCAAAGATCATTATTCTGGAACTTTTACAGTTCGATATAGTCCTCCCGAGAGCAAGACCTTTGGATATTCACCCTTTGATCCTAGTTCAGCCTGGTTGCGGCCCTTTTTGGATCCTGAAGTTTGCTGGACAGGAACTAGAAGTGGCGCTTGGGATGAATATACGCAGCGCCAATATCAGGATTTTGGGGGGTGGAATCAATTCTCACAAAATTTAGCCTCCGACGATAATCCTGATAATGACCTTACTCCGGCAGCAGCGCAAAGATTGTTTGAATGGCAATATAGAAAAGATGGAAACATAGACTTACCGGACAGAACCTATGACTTTGGATTTGGTGGCCCTGTTCCTGTTGTAAGTGAAAAACTGGGTGATTTAAGGTTTTTTCTGTCCCATAGAAATAAACAAACAATGTATCCTATTGAATTGACTACTGATGGTTGGACTGATCACAATACAATGTTAAAAGTCACATCGGATATTAACGAGAGCACAAAATTGACTTTACAAGGTATTTATGGTGAAATTGATGCTACTACTGCTTCTAGAGGTGGTGGAACAGATTATTTTAATAGCACCTGGGAAGTCGCAGATGCCATTAATATGTCTGGCTTTACCATTCCCTGGCGACTTTATACAAATACCTATTGGGCTCCCACTACAAAATATTACAACATAATTTCCGCAAAATTAAACCATGTCATAAATTCTGGTACTTATTATACAATTCAAGCCAAAAGAATCAGCAAAGAATACCATACAACTCATGGTGCTTATCGAGACACAACAACAAAGTATGATATTTTTCCTGGTGAAGCAGAATATCTCGTGAATGAGGCTCCTTTTGGTTTTTGGCCTCGTCCTGTTAATAGTATTGATGGTGGTATTATTATGGGGGGAGCTGTAAGTACTGCTCGTGATTTCAGTAAATTTGATACCTATGAATTAAAGTTTGATTATAAAAACCAGCTGACATTCCGTCATCAATTGAGAACAGGTTTGAAGATTCATTATGACGATTTTAATATTAAATTTGGTAGCCAAAATGAATTTCTACCAGCTGGTAATTATATGACAGAGTTTCAACGTAATCCCTATAGAATTACTGGTTATGTTGAGGATAAGATCGAATATGAAGGTTTTATTACAACTGTTGGTTTAATTCCTCAGCTGATCGTCTTCAATGGTAAATGGTACAATTATGATGACTATGAGAAAGGCTTTCTATCCCAGAATTATGATGAAGAAATGCAGGATGAATATTTGACTAAAGAAGTTGATCCAAAGTTTTATTTAAGTCCTCGAGTTGCAATTTCCCATCCAATTACTGAAGATTCAAAATTGTTCTTTAATTATGGTCATTATAGAGAAATGCCGCAAGCAGAGGATAAATATAGAATTTTAAGAGATAATCTTAATAAATTGTCCTATATTGGCGATCCAACTCTTCCTCTTACTAGAACAATTTCCTATGAGGTTGGATTTGACCAGTCAATATTAAATACCTATCTGCTACATATTTCTGCTTATTATAAAGATATTGATAATGAAACTGCCTGGACTGATTATATTAATATTGATGGAAAAGTAAATTACAGCAAGTTGGAATCCAATCATTATGAAAATATTCGCGGTTTTGAAGTTGAATTGATCAAGAATTACGGTGACTGGATTACCGGTATGATAAATTATGAATATAGATCTAGCAGCAGTGGTTATTTTGGTGTTGGTGCTCAATATGAGAATCCTTCTGACCAAAGTGATTACGAAAGACAGAATCCGTACAGACAATACTGGTATCCTGCTACTCCGCAGGCAAAGGCTAATATAGATTTTCATACACCTTCTAATTATGGCCCAGAATTAGCTGGACAGAGAATTCTTGGTGGATGGCATTTCAACTTTGTAGGTGACTGGCAGGATGGAAGTTCTATTACCTGGAATCCAAAAAGCATTCCCGGTCTAAGATACAATCTTGATATGGTTGATTATTAT
>DATGCI010000169.1:0-8743 GCA_035312185.1 bacterium | reverse complement strand
ACTCTGTAAACCTTTGGCAACCACGAATAATACAGCAACTGTGAGCATACCATGATTTGAAAAGCCCATGAAAGTTTGATCCAAAGAGATAATACCGCCAGCATACATGAGTATTAGTGCTGTAAAAATAAGAATCGAAGGCCTGTAAAATTCTTTAACAAGAGCAATTGTCATCAGGATAATTATTATTACTACATAATAGAATTGAAACATTCCCCCGCTCCTTTTCTAGGTTAAAATAATTTATTCAAACACCTTATTTAAAGAACCCTATAAAGTATATCAACTTACTATACTTATGTAATAAATTTTTTTGTATTTTGCAATAAGATTATCCTTTTTCAGTTTTATTTTTTTCTTGTAACTTCTTCTCTCTTCGTAATATCTCAGCCAGAGTAGCATTTTTAAAAATTTCAACCGAGGCATCGCGAACTTCTTTAAAAAATGTCCTTATACCACAAAGTTCTTCAGTTTTCCCAACATCACACTCTTCGTAATACCAGTAAGTAACACAGGGAATAAAGGCAATCGCGCCATCGAATTTTCTAATAATATCAGCCAGATTTACATCTTCAGGATCTTCATTTAGATAATAGCCTCCATTGCGCCCCCTTTTACTTTTGACGATCCCATCATTTTTAAGGGAACGTAGAATTGCTTCCAGAAATTTTTTAGGCAAATTTTCACTTTCCGCCAGGTCTTTGATCAATACCGGCCCTTCCCCATATCTGCGGGCTAATTCAACCAGGGCTATTATTGCATATTTTGTTTTTTGTGATAGCATTTATTTCTCTTTCCTAATTCTCTCAAATTTATATAAATTTTATCGCATGCTCAATAATTTTCTTGATCATTCAAATATTTTAAACTCCTACCAGCTATTTGGGACAGTTTCCATTTTAGTAAAACATTTATCTTTTTTTGATACTGCCTAATAGGATAATTTGATGGCCGGCCTGATAAATAAAAAAAACTATTTAGTTACAGTAAACGAAACTAAATTACCACTAAAACAAGTTAAACAGGTTTGATAATTCACTAAAGATTTATAAATTCAAAATGTTAGTAAAAAGGAGTAGCTAAGACGGCACTTTTTTTCGATAATTAATATTTTAGGATCAAGCGATGGAAGAACAACTCTACAAAGGTATAATAAAAGAAGCCCCCTTTGGTTATGCTTATCATCGTATTATTACAGATGAAAGAGGTGAACCTGTTGACTATGTTTTTCTTGATATTAATGACGAATTTAAAAAATTAACTGGCCTAACCGAAAGTAAGATCATCAATAAAAAAGTAACCAGGGTTCTTCCTGGTATTCGAGAGGGCAATTTCGATTGGGTGAAAGTTTTTGGTGATATTGCTCTAAATGGAGGTGATCAGGTATTTGAGCAGTATTCAGAGCCTCTTAATAAATACTATCAAGTCAAAGTTTATTCACCTAAAAAAAATCATTTTGTAACTATATTTCGCGATATTACTGATGAGATTCAAATTGCTGAGACTGCACATCAATTTTTAGTCAGTGATGAGGACGATATAAACTACCATCAATTAGCTCAAAACATACTGGATCTATCTGGCGCCAAATATATTTCTTTTAATTTGTTTGATGAATATGGGGGAGGATTTACAACTAAAGCGATTGCTGGACTGGAAAAGTTTACTCGTAGATCTACAAAAATTCTGGGGTTTGATATAGTCGGCAAACACTGGCAATACGATCCTCGCTGGGAAAATAAGTTTCAGGATAATTTAACCACCAGTTTTGATAATCTGGCTGAACTTGCTTCGGATTTTCTCCCAGGGCCTGCAATAAAAACTATTGAAAAAGTATTTGATATTGGCCAAATAGCGGTCATTAAAATCGTTAAGCAGGATTTAATTCTAGGTAATTTTACCATTATAATGCCCCCTAATAAAAATCTTAGAAATAAAAAATTAATAGAAACCTATGCTCAGCAAATAGGTCTTTACATAGACAAAAAGAAGACTGAAGAAAAATTACGCACCAGTGAACATAACTTTCGAGCTTTCTTTGAGACTATCGATGATATGATCATAATTAGTAATCAGGACGGGAAAATTTTTCACACTAACCATGCAGTAGAGAAAAAACTAGGATATGAATCAGAAGAACTGGCCGGTATGCATATTCTGGATTTACATCCTGACAGCCAACGTGAAAAAGCAGAGCAAATTTTTGAAGAAATGTTTCAAGGTAAGAGAAAAATATGTCCTTTGCCCTTAGAGAAAAAAAATGGTGAAACCATCCCAGTAGAAACCAGAGTTTGGTTTGGAAAATGGAATGGAAAAGATGCTATTTTTGGAATTTCCAAAGACCTTGCCAAAGAACAGGAAGCTCTGCAAAAATTCAATCGCCTTTTTGAGCGAAACCCTGATCTTATGGCTGTTAGCAATCTACCAGAACGACAGTTCACTGATGTCAATCAGGCCTTTCTGAATAAATTAGGCTATACCCGAGAAGAAATTATTGGCAAAACCACATCCGAACTAGATCTTTTCCCTGAGCCAGAAAAGCAAAGGCAGGCCTCCAGAGAATTGAAGGAGACCGGTCATATATCGAATCTGGAGTTAAAGGTCAAAACTAAATCTGGAGAGCTTTTAACCGGCCTTTTTGCTGGTGAGATTATAAAAAGCCAGGGTGAAAAATATTTTTTAACAGTTATGACCGATATTACAAGACAAAAAGAAGCCGAAGAAGAACTACGTAAATTATCTCAGGCCGTTCAGCAAAGTCCTACCTCAGTTGCTATCACAGACGAAGATGGAAAAATTGAATGGGTAAATCCCAAATTTGAAGAAATTACAGGATATGAATCACAAGAAGTAATAGGTCAAGATATTCATAACCTCTTGACTACTAATAGGCAAAGTGAACAAGATTATCAGGATTTGTTGGATACTATCAAAAGTGGTGAAATATGGCAAGGCGAATTTTATAATAAGCGGAAGGATGGATCAAAATATTGGGAATCAGTTAATACTTCCAGTATTAAAAATGAGCAGGGTGAGACAACAAATTATCTCCATGTGGGCAAAGATATAACGGATCAGAAGAAGGCAGAAATTAAATTGCAAGAGACAAATCAAGCGCTGCAGAAAGCCAATCAGAAGTCCCGCAAAATGGCAGCAAAAGCAGATGCCGCTAATAAAGCCAAGAGTGAATTCCTGGCCAATATGAGTCATGAAATACGAACGCCCCTCAATAGCATAATAGGATTCACAGAGCTACTACTGGGTACAGATCTTGATCAAACCCAGGATAAATATCTGAATAATGTTCTGTTTTCTTCCCGAACCCTTCTGGATTTGATCAATGATATTCTGGATTTTTCCAAAATTGAAGCAGGCCGTTTGGATCTTGATTATACTCAGACCGATTTAATTGAACTTCTGGAAACCAGCGCTGATATTATTAAAATTCGAGCCCATGAAAAGGATCTGGAGCTCCTTGTTAATATTGATCCTGATATACCACCAGTTGTATCAATTGACCCTGTTAGGCTGCGTCAGGTATTAGCAAATTTACTTAGCAATGCTGTTAAATTTACAAAGCAAGGCGAAATTGAAATTCGAGCTTCTCTAATGAAACAGCACAACAATTCCGCTCAAATCAAATTTATGGTTTCTGATACAGGAATTGGAATTCAGCAAGACAAACTCGATAAAATATTTAAATCTTTTACTCAGGCTGACGGTTCAACAACTCGCCGCTATGGTGGAACTGGATTAGGACTGACGATATCCTACCAGTTGGTTCAAAAAATGGGGGGTGAATTAAAGGTCGAAAGCATTTTACATGAGGGCTCACGGTTTTATTTTACTCTGGATCTAAAAGTTATAAAAGATAAAATTCCAGTTCAAAAACCAGTCGAAATCAATAATACGTTAATTATTGATGATAACAGTCACAATTGCACAATCATTAAAAAAATTCTAGCAAAATGGGATATCCAATCGATAACAGCCTGTACTGCTAATCAAGGGCTAGAAAAATATAGAAAGCATCAAGCTCAGATCGATCTGGTCATTCTGGACTATCAAATGCCAGAAATGAATGGTTTGGAATTGGCCCAAAAAATATTTTCATCTAGCCCTAAAAAACCCAGCATTCTTCTATATAGTTCCACAGCCCGGGATATTAACTCAGTTATATTAAAAAAATATGGAATTGATAAGAAACTAGAAAAACCAATCAAGCAGAAAGAACTTTACGAGACACTTAGGTTTTTTACAGGTTCAGAAGAACCAGGGCAGCATTCAACAAAAGAGAACAAAGAAGAAAATATTTTTTCAAAGCCTCTTAATCTTCTGATCGCTGAGGATAATGCCATGAATATGATGCTGGCTACTAATGTGCTCGAAAATTTATTACCAGCAATAACTATTATAAAAGCCAGCAATGGTCAAGAAGCGCTAGAGAAATACAATCAAAAGCCCCTAGATGTAATTTTGATGGACATTCAGATGCCGGTTATGAGTGGTTTGGAGGCTACTCGAAAAATTCGTGAAAAAAATCAGGATATCCCCATAATTGCTCTCACAGCCGGAGTAATGAAAGAAGAACGAGAGGAGAGTATAGAAGCCGGAGTAGATAGCTTTATTGGGAAGCCTCTCAATCGTCAAGATCTAAAAGAGGTACTCAAGGAGCATCTTGATTTTAAGGAGCTTGAAGATGAAAATATTAAGAAGGATGCATCAAAGGAAAAAAATCTTTTAGAATTCAAGAAATTATCTAACAAATATGATTATAAGCTGGTCAACAAGTTATTATTAACAGCCTATGATTCTCTGCCTGAGCATTACAAAAAGATACACAATGCACTTGATCATAAGGATATATCCACTCTTCAACGAACAGCTCATACAATTAAAGGCATGGCCATGAATCTTCATACCCCCGCTCTGAAAGATTCTGCTGATAATCTTGAAAAATTGGCTGCCAAAAATAATTTTGAGAATATTAAATTAGAGATTTCTGAATTTAACACAATCTACCGACAAACCATTCAGGCTATCAAAGAGGAAATCCAATAATCACAAAAATTCCCAATAAGGTACATTTCTCCTATTCTTAATCTAAAGAAATTGATTTTAAGTAAATATTTCGTTAAAATAGTTATGCTATTGATTAATATACCCTTTCTTTCGTGTTTTTGAGCAGATAAAGAGCAAATTCAAAATAGTTATATTTGGTCTTAGCCTTCCAGCTCTTATTTGCCGTCAAACCCTTTATTAATCTAATACAATTTGAGAATACAGGAAATATAATGCACATAAAAACCTCGGAACAACAAAAAGTTAAACTCGGTTTTGGTAATTATAGGTGTAATTGGGGCCTTCATCTAGCCGGTCTGTATGAAACTGAAGAGGAACGGGATGATATAATTTACAGTTTTTTAAACCAGGGCCTGAAAGAAGGCAGCCTTGTAGTCTTTAGTTCCAACCACCTTTCGGCGAAACAATTAAAAAACCAATTTTCTAAAATTTATCCCCAAAGTGGTTATAAATTGGAAAATGAAGTAAGATTTATTTTTTTATCATCCAAAGAATTATATTATCCAGATGGAGAATTCTCGCCCTGGAAGATGGACGATAGGCTAAATAAAATCGAAAAAACAGCAAAAAAATATGGCCGTACAGTCCGAATCCTCGGCAATATGAGATGGATCATGGAAAAGAAACCTGAAAATGATCATATAATGGCTTATGAGTCTCGTGTAAACAATTTCATGGCCGGAAAAAGATGGTTAGCTCTTTGTATGTACGACATCACTTTATTTTCTGGCGAATTTCTTATGAACGTTTTGAGAACTCATCCCTGCACAATTAATGGGAAGATTATCACTCAAAATCCTTATTATATGAATCCTGATGATTATTTGAAAAAACATGCACCACAATTTTTAAAAGATAATAGAGCCCCCTAATTTATGAAACCAATTACTCACGATCTATTTCTTCTAATGGGACATCTCTTTCAACTCAACTCCCCCAAAACTGTCAAATCACTATTTATAGAAGCAGCCAATCAGTTACAGGATGATTTTAGCATAGAAAAAGCCAAAACTGATACTCATCAGGAAAAAATAGAAATCTGCACTGCAAAATGTAATTATGGTCATTTTTATGCCAATCATCCTCCCAATCAAATCGATCCTGAATTTTCTAAAATTTTTTACAATGCAGTCCAGATGCTGGCTGTAATTCTGGAAAAATTAAGTTTAGAACAGAACTTAAACTGGAAAGCTCGAGATAGTGAACAAAAATTCCGCAACATTTTTGAAAATGCTGGCGATGGAATTCTCTATATCAATAAGGAGGCGGAAATTCTGGATGCTAACTCAGCTTTTACGGAAATTACCAGTGTCCCCAAGCAAGAAGTCATCGGAATATCCGTTTATCAATTAGCTGAAAAAATTATTGATGAACAAAATTTGCCATCAGTAAAAGAAATTATAAAAAGATCTCTCAAGAAACAAAATCCAATTCCCTTTGAAGTCAAATTTAAGAACAAAATTTTGGAAGTCAATCCTCGGCAAAGATCAGAAGATGGCAATATAATTGGAATCGTCCGTGACATAACTGAGCAAAAACGAACAAATCAGGCTCTGAAAAAAAGGGATAAAATCCTGGAAGCAGTTGCCAAATCGGCAGAGAATTTTTCCCGGGGAGCTGATTTTTCAAAAAATGTACACAAAATGTTGCGTGAGCTGGGAGAATCTACTGGAGTCAGCCGTGTGTATATTTTTGAAAACTTTAAAGATGAGAGTGGGAATATATTGACTAGTCAGCGTTTTGAATGGATTGATCAAGGTATAACATCTCAAATAGATAATCAGGGCCTGCAAAACTTTGAAATGTCCGAGGCGGGATTTGATCGCTGGGTGAAAAAACTATCTAATCAGGAAGTGGTTCATGGAAATATTACAGATTTTCCCAAAAGTGAGCACGATGCTCTGAAAGGTCAGAATATTATTTCTATTACAATAGTACCTATTTTTGTGATGGATAATTGGTGGGGCTTTATTGGATTTGACGAGTGTCGTTTTGAGCGAAAATGGTCAGATGCTGAAATTGATGCCCTTCGAGCTGTTGCCGGGACATTGGGAGGAGCAATTGAACGGCATAATACAAAAAACGCACTCCGCCAAAGCGAAAAGAAATACAGGGAAATCTTCAATAATGCCAATGATGCAATTTTCCTTCACACTATGGCTGATAAACCAGGTCACGGTTCTCTCCTTGAAGTTAATGAGGTTGCCTGCGAAATTTTAAATTATAAAAAAGATGAATTAAAAAAGAAGCAGGTCATAGATCTGTTTCCACCCCAAGAAAATGCAACAATCAAAAAAATAAGAGAGAAATTACAAAACAGAGGCACAGCGACTGCCGAGTTAACCTTTCAAACTAAAGATGACGATTACGTTCCGGTTGAGGTTAGTTCACATATGTTTTCTTTAAATTATAATGAGACAGTTCTCTCTATTGTTAGAGATATATCTGAAAGGAAAAGGACCCAGAAAGAAAAGGAAAAATTACAGGAACAGCTTTTTCAATCCCAAAAAATGGAATCAATTGGAACTCTTGCAGAAGGTGTTGCTCATGATTTCAATAATATCCTTTCAGTTATTCTGGGCTTATCCCAGCTGGTGATCAGTAATATAGATGAATCAAATCCCAATTATTCCAGCATGGAAAGTATTTTAAATTCTGCTGAAAGAGCAGCAGAATTGACCCGACAGTTAATGCTATTTAGCCGCAAACAGGAGATGGATTTTCAAACTGTCAATGTAAACGAACTTATATCTCGCCTTAGAAATATGTTGAATAGGATTATTGGTGAAAATATCGAGATACACAATGAATTCGATCGTAATATCTGGGAAGTAAAAGCTGATAAGTCCCAAATAGAACAGGTCATTACCAATCTTGTTCTGAATGCCCGGGAAGCTATGCCTCATGGAGGAGCACTCAGTATTCGAACAGAAAATGTGAAGCTTGATAAAAATAAATCCCGTTCTATTCCCAGCATTGAGCCCGGCCGCTATGTTCGGATTGAAGTTGAGGATAAAGGTATAGGAATTGATGACGACATAATTCAGAAAATTTTTGATCCTTTCTTCACTACCAAAAAAAGGAGCGAGAGAAACGGGATGGGTCTTGCCGTTGCCCATGGGATTATTAAAAAACATAATGGATTTATTGATGTTGAGAGCGAACCAGGACAAGGATCGATATTTAAGGTCTATCTACCAGTTATTGGCAAAGAAAAATTGAAAGCTCAAAAGGAAAAAGAAAACTTATTTGAATACCAAAGTCAGGGTGAAACGGTTCTGGTTGTTGAAGATGAGCTTTCTTTTTTAAAATTCCTTAAAAATATACTCGATTCCCAGGGTTATGATTATTATAGTGCTCGAAATAGTGAACAAGCTCTTGATATTTTTTCTGAGCATGGTTCTGAGATCGATTTACTCTTAAGTGACGTAGTAATGTCCGGTATTGATGGGATAGATCTAGCCGGTATCTTAAAGAATCAGAATCAGGATCTCAAAGTGATCTTAACCAGTGGCTATTCCGATAATAGAGTAAATTCATCAACAATCAGAGAAAAAGGCTACAAATTCATTCGCAAACCCTATGGAATAAAAAAATTAATGGAAATAGTGCGGAATACACTTGATGAAAATGATTAGACAAAGATAAAATTTTGATTACT